>JAPPII010000064.1 GCA_028820845.1 Candidatus Poribacteria bacterium | reverse complement strand
AGCGACGACTGAGAATATATCAACTCATTTTCTAATTTTGCGTAAGTCCTATCAAGAATGGAAACAGGCAATAAAGTGGTTTCGCGGACATGCCCATTTACGTGAAGATGCGTTTTCTATAGAGACTTACGATGAAGTGGAAAAGCATTTTCAAAACCTTGATAACCTTTTATATGCCGCTGCGGGCAGTGAACTTGAACAGTTAAGGAGTATCCATGAAATCCTGGAAGAAGCCAACGAGTGAATTGATTGATAAAGCCCTCGGCTCGTTTAAGAAGGAACATCACCGTAAGTATTTTTTTTCTCGCTTGGAAAACCCATTGTGGCTTAAACCTCTTGCGGAGCGCGGATGCTTTAAATACCCTCCCAAAGCCCAGCGGTTTGATGATGGCACAGTTCAATTCGCTTACTGGCCCGAGATTCAATATCTTAGGAACGTGTGTAGTGAGATGCCTGATGAAGTTGTCAAGTTGTTGATAGACCTTCCTGAAACCGATAACGCTGTTGTCTATGACGGTATTTTAGATATAGCATTGCAACTTCCTATAGAATACTCCGTGAAACTTAAAGACAAAATCCATGAGTATGCTGGTGTAGATCATCAATTCCGGACGTATAGATACGCTAATCTATTAGAGTATTGGGCAAAGGAGAATCAGACATCAACAGCATTGGAACTCGCAAAAATACTGATTAAGTTTGCACCTGACCCCCAGTCGGAGGAAAAACGCAAACAACGACAGGAAAGCGTAAACGATTGGCGCGCAGCAATAGGAACATCACTTTATCCTGTTCATAAATATAGTCACTCGGAATACGCAAATATAATGTCCAAAGGCGTTCGTCGACTTGCTGAAAAGGAACCTTACAAAGTTGCTTGCCTTCTTATTGATACGACAAGGGATATGATTCATTTGCGGACACATCAGGAAGACCGTGGTAAAGAAGCTGATCTTTCTGATATATGGTGCCCACGTCTTCGTGAAACGGATAGTGACATCGGAAGACCCGAGAAAATACTTGTAGGGACACTCACATTTGTATGCAAGAAGGTGTTTGAAAAACCATCTAACATAGTTGCGGATTTAGACGAAGTTTTACAAAAGCAACAGTGGAAAGTTTTCAAACGCCTACGCTATCACCTTTATGGGCAATACACGAATGAACAAACAAAACCGTGGATAAGAGAACTAATTTTGACACATAAAGATTATAGGTTGTGGGAACATCATTTTGAATTCCAACGGATGATACGACTTGCCTGTGAACACTTCAAAGATACATTGCTTTTGGAAGAAGAACGGACTCGTATTTTCGATGCTATCCTTAAGGGGCCATCAAAAGAAAATTATCGTCATTGGATAGAAGGATGGTTAGGTGAGAAATTTACTGAGGAACGCTTCAAAGAACGCCAACAGCGTTTCCATTGGATGCAGCTAAGACCTTTTGAATCTATCCTATTTGGAAAATATGAAACTCGTTTCAGAGAATTACAAGATAAAATCAATAAATCAATTTCCGATGAGGATTATCCACCTTATAAAAATGAAGTTAGAAGCAGTGGAGTATCTGAACGTAGTCCACGCACCCCAGAAGACCTTTCTAAGCTCACCAATGAAGAGTTACTTGATTTTATTAACAAGTGGGAAAAGAGTGATGAGTTCTATGAAAATAATTCATTTAGAAGGGTTAATATTGAAACACTTGCCAATGCATTTCAAACCATTTTCAGAGAGTCAATCATACCCGATCCTAACAGACTGAAGTTTTGGATGAAAAATCGCAAAAGGATAGAGAGACCCATTTACGTACGCGTGATGATTTATGCAATGCAAGCGTATGTAAAAGAAAAAAACTTTGACAAACTTGACGAGTGGTTAACATTCAACGAATGGGTTCTTTCACATTCAGACAGAGAACACAATAGAGACTATAAGCAAGGTGATGAATCCCGTGAGAATCAGAACTGGACCAACGCACGACGAGCTGTCGGCGACTTTATTGGCGTATGTCTTGAAGAAGATGTGGATATCCCTATTACTGCCCGAGAAAAACTCGCAAAGATCCTGGAAATGCTTTGCACACAGTATGATTGGAACTTGGATGCGAACAATCCATGGAGATTGTATCGTAATGATCCACTCACCGAAGGCATTAATAATACACGAAGCCGAGCATTGGAGGACCTTGTCAAATTCGGCTTCTGGTTACGCAGACATGAACCGCAATGCAAAACCCCTGAAGTAACAACGCTTCTTAAAAAACGGTTCTCCTCAGAAACAGATTATCCTTTGACACCACCTGAATATGCCATTTTGGGTATGTACTATCCTTCGCTTTGTAGCTTCAACGAAAAATGGGCAATTGCACGTAAATCAGATTTTTTCCCACAGGCACAAAGTAAACGTCAAGAATGGTACGCGGCGTTTAGCAGCTTTATCCTCTGCAATGCGGCACTTAAGCAAATCTTTGAAATTCTTAAAGACGATTTCAATTTTGCCTTACAACATTTATCTGATTTCAAAAAGCATGATCTCATTGCACGACAACCCATCGATGTCTTCGGTGAACGCCTTTTTAATTATTATCTGTGGGAAATGTTCCCACTTGAGGGTCAAGAAAGCCTGCTTGAACAATTTTACCAACAAACTGACGAAAAACGAGAACATTGGGCAAACCTGTTCAATAATATAGGACATCGCTTGTCAAGCACCGGAAAAGATTTAGACCAAAGTATGAAATACAGAGTAAAGAAATTTTTTAATTGGCGTCTTAAACAGGAAGAACCGACAGAACTCCGATATTTTACCTATTGGTTGCAAGCCGAGTGTTTGGAAGCTAAATGGCGGTTGAAGGCATATTCCAAAGTCATAGATGTATGCAAAGCAGAAGATTACGAAGTAGAAAATTGGGAAATTTATCTAAAGGAATTATGTCAAATGCTGCCAAAACATACAGCTGAAGTTGTTGAGTGCTTCTTTAAACTAACCAATGGTATTGAAAATAAAAATATCTACATTCAGACAGAGGAAGCAAAAACCATCCTAAAATCAGGTCTTAATAGCAGGGATCCTGTTATCTCTGAGAATGCCAAACGCGCCCTTAATGACCTACTCCGCGCTGATAAATTAGAATTTATGGACCTTGCAATTAGCAATGACAAACAAATTTCGGAAGAATGATGTCTGAACAATTCCTTCATTCACTAATTCAATAAATTCCTTTACAGCCTATGTATTATCTCAAAATCCTCAAGGATACTAATTACCAACGCATTTTAACTTGACATCCGTTAGCAAAAATAGTATAATATATCATAAAACTTTCCAAAGAGGTGAAGGGTGAATATTGTATCAATCTATAAAACGCTGGCGCGGAAACCGACCCAAACATCTCCAGCGATTATGTTAAGTTTCTTACTGACCGCTGAGAGTGCGGGGAATGCCACACAGAGAACCTTCATACCGTTGATTTGCGCAGCGGAACGCCCTGACCGCTAACTCAAAAATGTTACACTTTTCGGACTTATTATTTTTTTCATAATTAAAAAATAATGTCTATAAACCCTTACAGTGACTGGGTTCTTTACCGATAGCGGATGTCCACAAAATGTTACACCAGTGTAACATTTTTAACGGAAATTCCGGTAAAACTATGCATTATAGATACTCCGAACGCCTCTCACTTTTTAGGGTACGATGAAATTAATTTGTAGGCAAACCGACAACTAATATCCAACCGGTGTGTAAAGTTTTTGACATTCAGGGGTGAAGGGTCGGGAATCGGAGTTCCCTCCTACAAGAAACATAGGGTAAGAGCGATCTCTGAATCGCGACTTTCGACGAAATATTTACACCCCTATATCCAACAATCCAAAATTTGATTTAAAAATAGGTTTTTGCTATAATACGGTTTTAAAATAACACCCTTCATTTATAAAGCGAAAGGAGATTCCGGTCATGCAAGATTTTGCGTATATTGCCGCGAACACCGTCTCAGAAGCCGTGACACTACTCGATGAGAAAGGACAAGCCGCACGTATCTTAGCAGGTGGCACCGACCTTATCGTCCAAGTGAGAGAAGCACGGCGAGACGTTGACTGGATGATCGATATCAAATCTATCCCCGAGGTCAATGTATTAGATTACAATGCCGACACCGGCTTAACACTCGGTGCTGCAGTCGAATGTTATAAGATTTACGTCGTTGATGAAATTTGCGATGCCTATCCGGGTTTAATCGATGCAACCAAAATTATCGGTGGCACTGCAATTCAAGGACGCGCCGCGGTCGGTGGTAACCTGTGTAACGCTTCACCCGCTGCAGACTGTATACCACCGCTGATTGTGCTAAACGCCACTTGTGTCATCGCCGGTCCAAACGGCGAACGCGAACTACCCGTCGAACAATTCTGCACGGGACCCGGACAGACTGCGTTAGAAAACGGTGAGATGCTCGTATCCTTGAAGATACCCGCACCTGCAAGCAATTCAAGTTCCTTTTATCTCCGGTTTATCCCGCGCAATGAAATGGATATCGCTGTTGTTGGTGCCGGTGCCTCTGTGACCCTTGATGACGCAAAACAGACAATCGTTTCTGCTCGGATCGCGCTCGCTGCCGTTGCCCCAACGCCGCTCTTCGCGGAAGGAGCGAGTGCTTTACTCGTTGGTCGTGAAGTCTCTGATACCACCGCAATCGACGAAGCTGCAGGAGCCGCACAAGCCATTGCACGCCCGATTAGCGACATGCGTGGCACAGCAGAACAGCGAACACACCTCGTCGGTGTACTCACGCGACGCGCACTTAACGGCGCAATCCAGAGAATCCGAGACGGCGCATAAATTGGGTTGTTTCGTCCGAATCAGGGATTGACACGGATTGATTAATTTTTGTCCCTATCGGAACGATAACAGTTTTCTTCTTTTACTCAACGCAAAAGGAACTCATAACTATGGCGAGAAAATCGCACGTTCAAACCACTATTAACGGTGAAACGACAGAATTTCTCTGTGAATCCCGGCAAAGTTTGCTGGAAGTCCTCAGAGATGAACTTCACCTGACCGGTGCTAAAGAGGGATGCAACAACGGAAATTGCGGAGCCTGTAGCGTCATTCTCGACGGCAGACTCGTCAATTCATGCCTTGTACTGGGTGTCGAAACTGAAGGCAAATCTGTCGAGACTATCGAAGGACTTGCCGAACCTGACAAACTGCACCCCATCCAAGATGCCTTCCTCGAAAACGCCGCCCTCCAATGCGGTATCTGTACACCGGGCTTTATCATGAGCGCCAAAGCACTTCTGGATCAAAATCCAAACCCGACTGAACACGAGATTCGATACTGGTTGGCTGGCAATTTGTGTCGCTGTACCGGTTACGATAAAATCGTCCGTGCTGTGCTTGATGCAGCCGCAGCGCAGTGAAAGGAGCGTCTTTCGACGGAAGAATAGAAATGACTGAAAACAAAGAATACAAAGTTGTTGGAACCCGACCTATCCGCCATGACGGTGTTGACAAGGTCACCGGCAGAGCACTTTACGGGGCGGATTTTCAGATCGCAGGACTCCTCCACGGCAGAGTGCTGCGGAGCCCACACGCACACGCCCGTATCCTCTCAATCGACACGAGTCGTGCTGAAGCTCTTCCGGGAGTCAAAGGTGTTGTCACTGCTCAAGACCTGCCGACTGCTGAGGATCGAGTTGCCGACCTCGGCGAGGGTGCTGTCAATCTCAAACATCTCTGCGATAACGTTTTAGCGAGTGATAAGGTACTGTACAAGGGACACGCTGTTGCTGCCGTTGCGGCAACAAATCCGCATATCGCAGAAGAGGCTTGCACACTCATTGATGTTGAATACGAGGTGCTGCCACCCGTTTTAGAGGTGCGCCAAGCCATGGAGCCGGATGCCCCGCTCCTGCACGAAACCCTAAAAACCACCTCAATGGGCGAGACAGCTGACGAACCGAGCAACGTCGCAAGCCACATCCAACACACGCTCGGGGATCCTGAGAAAGGGTTCGCTGAAGCGGATGTCGTTATTGAGCGTGACTTCGTTACAGGCACTGTCCACCAAGGCTACATTGAACCGCATAACGCCACCGCACATTTCAACCAAGACGGCCATCTGACCATCTGGTGTAGTACACAGGGCGCGTTTACGGTGCGTGAACAGGTCGCCGAAATTCTCCAATACCCGATTTCCAAAATTAAGGTCGTCCCGATGGAAATTGGTGGCGGATTCGGGGGTAAAATTAACGTCTACATTAAACCCGTCGCCGCTTTGCTGGCAAAGAAAACAGGGAAGCCGGTCAAAGTCTTGATGAACCGCACGGAGGTGTTTGAAGGCACAGGACCGACCCCTGCATCCTACGTCCGCGTCAAGATGGGTGCGACCAAAGAGGGGAAAATAACCGCCGCTGAGGCATATCTCGCCTTTGAAGCAGGCGCGTATCCCGGTTCCCCTGTCGGACCTGGCGCAATGTGTATCTTCGCACCCTATAGCATTGAAAACGTTATTATTGACGGCTACGATGTCGTTGTCAATAAACCGAAAACCGCGCCCTACCGCGCCCCCGGTGCACCAAATGCAGCTTTCGGTTCGGAAACAGTTATTGACGAGATCGCGGAGGAACTCGGCATCGATCCACTTGAGTTCCGGTTAGCCAACGGGGCAAAAGAGGGAGACCGACGCGCAGATGGACCCGTTCACCCGCGCATCGGTTTTATTGAGACAGTTGAAGCAGCGAAAGCGCATCCGCACTATACCGCACCGAATGGAAAGAAGTCCCACGGTCGTGGTGTCGCTTCCGGTTACTGGTTCAATATCGGCTTGGAGTCGAGCGTGACGATTAATGTCAACTCTGATGGCACGATTAACCTCATTGAAGGTTCCACAGACATCGGCGGCACCCGCGCTTCCATCGCCATGCAAGCGGCAGAAGTCCTCGGTATCCCCGCCGAATCGGTTAACCCGAGTGTTGTTGATACCAATTCTGTCGGTTACACTGCTGTAACGGGTGGGAGTCGTACAACTTATGCGACCGGTTATGCCGCCTACGAGGCAGCGCAAGATGTCAAGCGGAAGATGATTGAACGTGCTGCGAAACTCTGGGAAGTCGACGCATCCAATGTCCAGTTTGAAGACGGTGTATTTTCATCCATCAACGGCAAGGAGGAGCAGATTAGTTTCCGCGATCTGTGCGGACAACTCGGTCAAACCGGCGGTCCGGTTGTGGGCAGTGGCACTGTGAATCCTGGTGGTGCGGGTGGTGCGTACGCAACGCACGTGGTGGATGTAGCAGTGGACGAGGAGACCGGGAAGGTCGAAATTCTTCGCTACACCGCAGTACAGGATGCCGGAAAAGCGATCCATCCCAGTTACGTTGAAGGACAAATCCAAGGCGGTGCGGTTCAAGGTATCGGTTGGGCATTGAATGAGGAATACATCTACAATGACGAAGGCACGATGACCAACGCCAGTTTCCTTGATTATCGGATGCCGACTTGCTTGGATTTACCGATGATTGATGCCGTCATCGTTGAGGTCCCAAATCCGGGGCATCCGTACGGTGTGCGTGGGGTCGGTGAAGTGCCGATTGTGCCTCCAATGGCTGCCATCGCCAACGCTATCTACGATGCAATCGGTATTCGGATGACAGAACTCCCGATGTCGCCCGATCGACTCCTAAAAGCGATGGGTAAAATCTAATTCGCGATTGTACCATAGCCTGTTAGGCTGTGACACCGCAAACCGCGAATAGCGAACCGCAGTCCAAGTTTAGAAGTGCAAAGTGTGCGAGAGTGTGCGAAAGTTGTGTGTCATCAAACCCAATTTTCAACTTCCAAACTTTCGTACACTTGCAAACTTCTTTTTCGCGAATAGCGAACCGCAAACTATGCCAACCGTAGTTATCCCATCCCTCATGCGTAAGCTCACAGGCGGCGAAGCGAACATTACGCTTCCCGGTACAACTGTCCGTGAAGTAATTGATAATTTAGAAAGTCGCTATCCGGGTATGAAAGAACGGTTATGCCAAGAAGATCGTCTTAAGCCCGGCATTGGTGTCTACATCAACGGCCTCCTCACCCGGGGATCTCTCCTCGAACGCGTTGACGCTGACGCAGAAATTCATTTCCTCCCTGCCATCGGGGGCGGTGTTGCAGAACCATCGCGCTAAAACTCTACGACCTTTTGAACAGGTGATGTGGATGTCCGGCCGGCTTACCATCGCCGCAGACCAAAACTCACAAATTGTTAGGTACAAAAATGCGAAAAGAGAATCAAGGCTTATCTGAAACTGAAGCCCTACAACCCATCCCCAATGGGTTGGTTGTCCTTACCTTTGATGACGGTAATAAGTCAGACTATACTTATGTTGGACCTTTGTTGAAGCGTTACGGTTTTGGGGCGACTTTTTTCATCACTGAAGGCCTCGGTTTTCTGGAAAACAAAGATCACTATGTTACATGGGAAGAGATCCGTGAGTTACACGATGAAGGTTTTGAGATAGGAAACCACACCCGTCATCATAAGCATACCACGACACAATCGAAAGCAGAATTGCTGGCAGACTTGATATACATTGATGAACGGTGCGAAGAATACGGTATCCCTGTTCCTGAGACCTTTGGCTATCCGGCGGATTGTCGCGGACCGGAAGCGATAGAAGTGTTGTCGGAAAAAGGGTATCGTTTCGCACGGCGTGGCATTGGACCGGAGTTTCCATTTCATCCAGAGGGCGGACGTGGACCGGCTTACGACCCTAAGGTCCATCACCCGTTGGTCGTGCCATCAACAGGTGTCCCTGGTCCAAACTACGGATTCGAGGATTTGGTTTGGGCAGTTGAACAGGCGAAAGATGGGAAAATCGCTGTCCTAACGTTTCACGGTGTGCCTGCGCTTGAACATCCGTGGGTTGACATCTCACCTGAACTGTTTAAGACATACATGGATTATCTTCGGGAAAGCGGTTGTACTGTTGTTGCGTTGCGCGATCTGGCAAAATACGTTGACCCATCAGAATCGACTGGAAAAAGCATAACCTATTTTCCATAAAATCCTTAGCGAGGCGATGGATGTATTGCTGAAAATTTCAAGAAAACGATAAACAAGTGAATATTAAAAAACAACCAAAGTTTGGACAGTTTCTGTCCAGATCACAATCTGTTTCCACCGCATTTTTTGTTTTTTCTTACAGTTACCAACACAAACGCAACTTACAGAAAAATAAATTGGACTGCATTCAAGCGCAGCCCCAGCGGGGCGAAATGTCTATAGAAACGCCGTACCCCCTAAGCATAAGCCCCAGCGGGGCGAAATGTCGATCGCACCTAAAATTATCCAAACCTTAGTAAAAATAAAAAGTCTAAAGCAAATCGCTTGAGTCTGGTGGTCCTTACTGCAAGCATGATAGATACAATCCTAACTCGCTATACCCAGACATCGAGTATGTTTGGTTACGGCAAAACGAGAATCGATCATGAACGTCGAAAACTCTACTATCTTTGAAGGCACCAACCTCGATACCCTGCACAGGAGGGAATAATATCCTATGAAAAATGAATTAAAATATCTTGTGAACGAACAAGTTATAGATTTACTTAAGGAGATAGATATCCGCACTGAAGATGTAAAAAATAATGGGCGGAAATGGGCGCGGACATCTGAGTTAGGTAATTATTTTGGAATAAGTAGGAGTAATTTAAGCAATCGTAATTGTAAAGACTTTCCTGACGCATTTACTCAGATTCCACCTCAGGAAGGGGGCAAATGGTATATCCAAATAGAGTTCATCCCGTGGGTAGTTTTTAAATCTGTTTCAAATCATACTGGGGATCCCTCATCCGAGTTCCATAAACGTAAAATAGATTTTCTCAATAGGATTGGTATCTCAGTTCCAAAATCACAATGGTATATTTACTTCATTCAATCAGAAGATACAAGATATATCACAATAGGGCGGACTGCAAATTATTTATCGGGAAGCAGGTTTGAGAAAATAGAACGGGATCATGGCCCATGTTTAGAATTAGCGTCCCATCCTACTAATGACCCAGTAGGAGCAGAAAAGCGCCTCCACAGTCTTTTTAAACGCCTGCGGGTTGAGGGGAAGAAAAAGGACTGGTTCAGACCTGGAGAAGCGTTGATGGGTTACATAGAAGCTGTAAAAAATTCTACCTCCTCTACATGACATATGGGAAACCGAAGGGCGACTGCAACGACCATAAGACGCAATTTCCATTCAGAAATACACCCACTGATATCTGGTACAAAAGCGAAACATAGAAGCCATCTCTGAATTTCGACTGTTCCAATATGAAAGGCGCGAGATCGCGTAAAAATTAGACAAAACTACCGAAACCAAAAGAAAAAACGTTTTTATAAAAAAAAAAATGATGAATTTGTAAAAAAATAGGGTTCGGGGGCAAAATTCTGCATTTTTTTTACAAATTAATTTGACAAAGGTTTTTTGAAAGTGTATAATTAACATTACCTTTCAACAAGAGAGGTGATTTTGTTCTTTGAAAGTTAAATAGTGAACGTGACGTGCCTATTAATAGCTTGTGAGTACGGTTCAATTCATTTGAAGATGTACTTCAATACTTTTGTGGAGAGTATGATACCGGCTCAGGACGAACGCTGGCGGCGTGGATTAGGCATGCAAGCCGAACGAGAAACCGGGCTTCGGCCCGGCGGAAAGTGGCGAACGGGTGAGTAACGCGTGGGTAATTTGCCTCTGAGATGGGGATAACAACTCGAAAGAGTTGCTAATACCAAATACGATTCGGTTGACTTCGGTCGGCCGTATGAAAGGTGGCTTCGGCTGCCGCTCGGAGATAAGCCCGCGTCCTATTAGCTTGTTGGTGTGGTAACGGCGCACCAAGGCTACGATGGGTAGCTGGTCTGAGAGGATGGTCAGCCACATTGGGACTGAGACACTGCCCAAACTCCTACGGGAGGCTGCAGTCGAGAATATTTCGCAATGGGGGAAACCCTGACGATGCGACGCCGCGTGGGGGATGAAGGCCTTCGGGTCGTAAACCTCTGTGTTACGGGATGAATCGA
The DNA here is from genome assembly GCA_028820845.1 of Candidatus Poribacteria bacterium. Lineage (NCBI taxonomy): Bacteria > Candidatus Poribacteria > Candidatus Poribacteria bacterium. The sequence continues at coordinate 1,101 of JAPPII010000064.1, read as the reverse complement.
GCGTTGCTGATAACGCAGCGTTCTTGACGTTACCGTAGTAGAAAGCCCCAGCTAACTACGTGCCAGCAGCTGCGGTAATACGTAGGGGGCAAGCGTTGTCCGGAATCACTGGGCGTAAAGCGCGCGCAGGCGGTAGGGCAAGTCAGACGTGAAAGGGTTCGGCTCAACCGAACCATTGCGTTTGATACTGCTTTACTTGAGTCTAGAAGAGGAAAGTGGAATGTATGGTGTAGCGGTGGAATGCTTAGATATCATATAGAACACCCGTGGCGAAGGCGGCTTTCTGGTCTAAGACTGACGCTCATGCGCGAAAGTTTGGGGAGCAACCGGGATTAGATACCCCGCTAGTCCTTACTGTAAACGATGGGTACTAAGTGTAGGGGGTGTTGATTCCCTCTGTGCTGTAGCTAACGCATTAAGTACCCCGCCTGGGGAGTACGGCCGCAAGGTTAAAACTCAAGGTAATTGACGGGGGGCCGCACAAGCGGTGGAGCATGTCGCTTAATTCGAAGCAACGCGAAGAACCTTATCCAGGGCTTGACATCGCAGTGACCGCTATAGAAATATAGTTTTCCTTCGGGACACTATGACAGGTGCTGCATGGCTGTCGTCAGCTCGTGTCGTGAGATGTTGGGTTAAGTCCCGCAACGAGCGCAACCCCTGTCTTTAGTTGCCATCAGGTAATGCTGGGGACTCTAAAGAGACCGCTGGTGACGAGCCAGAGGAAGGTGGGGATGACGTCAAGTCCGCATGGCCCTTATGCCCTGGGCTGCACACGTGCTACAATGGTCGGTACAGAGGGACGCCAAACCGTGAGGTGGAGCAAATCCCAAAAAGCCGACCCCAGTTCGGATTGCAGTCTGCAACTCGACTGCATGAAGTTGGAATCGCTAGTAATCGCGAATCAGCAGGTCGCGGTGAATACGTTCCCGGCCCTTGTACACACCGCCCGTCACGCCATGGGAGTTGGTAGCATTCAAAGCAGGTGACCCAACCCTTCGGGGAGGGAGCTTTCTAAAATGAAACCGATGACCGGGGCGAAGTCGTAACAAGGTAGCCGTAGGGGAACCTGCGGCTGGATCACCTCCTTTCTAAGGAGCA
>JAPPII010000063.1 GCA_028820845.1 Candidatus Poribacteria bacterium | reverse complement strand
CTACCAAAACCTAACAAAAATGTCAATAACTTACACAATGTAAACACTACCTACTTCATCTTCTTGGCAATTCTTACGTAATCTTCCCGTTTGCCGTGGGCGTATCACTCGCTTTTGCCTCTTGGGTACTCAACTTAGAACCGAAAATTCTTTATTTATTCGGGAGTGCGATTCTCAGTATTTTGGTGCCCATCGGGACGTTGATTAGCAAATGGGCAACGGGTACAGAAGACATCGCCAGACAGGTTCACAGTGAGATGCTCCAGGAAGTCCAGCAAGAGCAGGAAGACGAACTGAACAGCTTGCATGAAGCACTTGCGGCTGATGGAGATGCCCGAACAGAAACGATGCTTGAAGAACTCCGCGCCTTACACAAGTCTTTTCAGGAAGAAGCAGGCGACGATGGGTGGCTCGGAACACTCCCGATGAGTGTCCGGGCTGACATTACTGACAAAGTTTCTCAACTCTTCACACAGGCGGTTGAATGCTTGAAAGACACACTTAAAATGTATCAAAAATCAAGAGATACGCAATTGGCAACTGTTAAAAGTGTCCTTCAACAGCACCGTGAGCAACAAATTGAAGACGTTCATCAGACGATTATTCAACTTTCCCACCTCTATGCTCGCGTGCTAACCCTCAATCCTGATAGCGATGAGACAGCACTCACGCGTCTACGCACTGAACTCGACGAGAGTCTCGCCTTTGCAAAACAGGTTGATGCGAAGATACGCGAATTAACACCACTTGATTACGATACCCCTCAACAAACAACAGATGAAGAGTAGGAAAAAATCAGAGGACAAAAGTTATGGCACTTTACAAATGGCACTACGACAACATCCCGCGCTGCTGGGAATCTATTTTAGAACGTTTAAAGAAATTTGAAGCGTTGACGCAACAAATCAACAAAGCGAAAAAAGCGCAGAAAACCGATTCAAACGAAACACTTAAAACATTCTACAGACGTCATAATGAATTAATGGCGGAAACACGTCCGCTTTTGGGAGATACCTCAACACATAGCGATGATGAGACTTTAGACACTGCCTTTGTTGAAGCCGTTTGGTTATCCCTTGAACACTATCCGGCACTTGTTCATCATCCAGAAATCGAAAATTTAGATACCGCGGGTTCTAAAATTTTCAGGCTTTTTAGGCCGGACGCGCCAGTAAATTCTGAAAAACAAGAACGGCTAAAATCCGAACTTCAGCGTGCTTTCAATCTGAATTCGGAAATGGTGAACTGGCTCACCGAACGTCTGACGATACGGACGAGTCCGCTTCGCCATCGGCATCGAATTATGAAAAGTTTAGAGACTCGCTTCAATCTGGTGTCGGATAACCCGAAGCTGGATGCGGATATCCTACAACTTTTTCGGTCTTTACACCCGGATGCGCCATTTAAAGCAGGTGAAGTGAAGTTGGTGAAAACTGCTTCCGCCCTCTATTTTTGTCTGCCTTCTACGGATGAATTGCGCGGGGGAAACAACGCGGCACAACGTCCGAAAGCCGATTACGAAAAATTTCTACGAAAAATTTGGGAAGTCGAACCCTTCGCCCATTTCCCGGTGTTCGGTACCTTTGATGCGGCGGATTTGGACTTAACCTTCCGCCGGAAAATCGCTGCCGACGCTGGGTTGTCCTTGGAATTAATCACCTCAACATTGACGCGTATGGTCGGTATCCTTCCTTTAGGGGAGCTTGACAAATATTTAATCCACGATACTTGGGGGCACCAGTGGCAGGAGAGTCTCCTCGATTTTGAGGAACCTTATACTGAATTGACCTTTTTTAAACGCCCGTTATCTTTAATGGAGACGGCTTCGGTCTTAGGAGAGCAGACTTCGCTCGCTGACACATTCGTCAAAACTGAGGCAGGGACAATAGAACTTGACTCAGTCAAACTCCAACAATTCATAGATGCGGAGTTGTACGAACGCGCAATCATTGCCTTTACGCCCATTCTCGCGGAGATGTTGGCGGATGTGGTGGAATACAAGTTCTTAGCGTTACATGCTGCACAAGCACATCTGCTGCCGAGTTCTTCCTTACTCAAAGCGTTTCCGAGCAAACTCGATTTAACACTCGCAGACCTGCGTACCTGCTTTGTTCATGCCGCCGAAGTCTTCCAAAACTGGGTTGCTTCTGAATCGACGCAACAGCAATTACATAAGGAAATTTGTGAGAAGCTTAATATTTCAGAGGATGCAGCAAAACACAAGGAACTGTCCGAAATCCTTGGCACCGCGGTTGAACTCTGTAAGGCGCAGCTCCACGCCTTTTATCAACCCGAATGGACTTGGGAAAAGACCGAAGACGGTTACTTGAAACTGAATGCGTTTAGTTTCGCAGCACTGAACTTTCTCCGAATTCACACTGCACTTATTCAGACCTATGAAGACCTTTCACAGGTTAAAACACCATACGGTTTCAAAGATATTCTGGTATTAGCGATGGGTACCTTCTTTGAAAAAAATCCACAGGAGAACATTTGGCAGCTTGACAGTTTTTTAACAGAGGCGTTTCTCCCGCGGTGGAAAAAATTAGCGGCTATGGATTTGAGTACTGACTGCTGATTGCTACGCAAGTCGCGTGTGGACTTGCGGGACAATGCTATTCGCTATTTCAAGTAATTTTTCGCGGAGACGTTCGTAAGCGAGATTTGCTCCGGCGATGTTGTTGGCAGCGGGACCTATTTGAAGTTGTGCAATAGTACCGGAACCGAATAGATTTTCAACAGGATAGAGTTGTAAATCAGTATCAAGGCGTGGCAATCCACGGACAAGTGGGACTTGATGCTGCGCGATTAATTCTCTCAAAAACCCGTAGCGGCAGAGATTGAATTGATACCCGGTTGCCAGGATAACACGTGAGACCGTCAGCAGGTCTCCGCGATTTGTTTCAACCTTTAGTCGCTCTGGTGGATTCTTTCCGTCCACCGAAACGATATTCTGGATATGGGTCTCAGGATAAATCTTAATGTTTGTGGCATCCATCAGTGCCTCCATAATGTCGGGCGTAATGCTTCCTTCCCCTCTGCTTTGCTGAATTATTTCGTAACGCCGCTGAAAATCCGTCTCATCCGCGAACTCAGTGAGTGCTTTGGGACCTAACCACATCGGCGGAAAATCGAATTGTTCTGTCCTTAGCTGCTTCCGAGCAATGAGTGCTACGCTATGCCCGCGTTCACTGAGACTTTTTGCAAGCGTCCCTGCTGTTAGCCCACCCCCGACGATAACAAAAGATTCTTCATTGTCTCGTCCATCCTGACAATCTACATTATAGTAGATTTTAGAATTAATTTCACACTTCGCATCGGTGCGGTTAGAAACCGCACCTACCGAGGGGTGTGAGAATGTATTTGCGGAGTCTACATCAAATTCGGAGGCGTGCAGTATTCTGCCGGGATATTGGCACTGCCATTGGACGAACTCTGGTGGCACATAGGCGCAATCGTCAGCACCAATTGCCAGAATAACGCAACGGCTCCGAAATCCATCGCCGTCCTTTGAGATGAGGCGGAATGGAAATTTGCCTGCACCTTTGTCCCACCGTAATTTTGCAACTTCAAACTGATGATAGATTCGATGTTGCGCAAGTTCAGTAAGCATATCCCCACAGAATTCCCAAAAAAGTTGTGTGGAGGGTTGGGAATAGGGGGGTGCTAACTCAGATATTCGGTTGTGGTGTTCGGCGTATTCAACGATACCGAGTGCATCAGGGGTGATATGATGGACAGCCGGAGAACGGAGAAAGGTCATGCCTTGGCGTTCTGTTTTACGCCGCCATTGGGTGAGGGGTTGCGGGTGTCGATCGACGATGGCGAGATGTCTCGCTGCCGTAGGCACTTCGCGGAGGAGCCGAATGGCGATGGATATGCCGTGTATGCCGCCGCCGATGATGGTAATGGGGATATTGCGATGGGATAAGTGGCTGTCGGCTGTCGGCTGTCGGCTATCAGCAAAGAGATCTTTATCACTGACACTAACGTCCGCAACTGCCACAACGCTCTGCTGACGGCTCTGCAAGTTGCGGGCGGACTTGCGGGACAATGCTGACCGCTGATGGCTGATCGCTAATGGCTGAAGACTGTTCATTAGATAGGGACCTAATCCGTAATTGGCTCTGGTATATGCACGTTTTTGAGTGCGAAGGTTTGTGCGGAGAATGCATCGGTGGCGCGATAACGGTTGTACCGGTATTGGACGATCCCAACCGATGGTGCGACCCAATAGATTGCGGGTGGACTAATCAAGAAAATCGATGGATCTTCGCTATCTGCGTAAGTTACCTCTTCTTGAACGATATAAGTCGTGTAACTGCCAGCGGGAACGGTAATCGGTACATTTTTCTCTACTACATAACGTGTGACACTGACGTGTGTCCCGGCGGTTTTCTCAAAAACAGTCCACTGCTTCCCAACTTCCAGTGGAAAATCCCAGAGCCGACGCGGTGGAAAGTGTTTGGCGTGAAACACGGGATTCTCAACGGGAAGGTAGATATCAAAAGCAGATTCTATGAGTGCATCTGAGGTCTTGAAAAAGTAAGTTGCTAATACCGGAAACGGAAATACGTCGTAAAAGTCGGTGTCCAACCGAAAGTAATACGCATTGGCTGCTAAGTGATCAACAGTGTCAAGGGTCAATTCGTTTGGATCGTCAGTTGTAATTGCGCTGACGGTCATCTGCCGATGCGTTGTTCCACTGATATCGCGCGTGCCTTCGACGCGGAGCGTGAATTCCTGATTAGTGTCAACGTTGAGATAGGTCCATGCGGAACCTGTAGCCGTTGGGAAGTCAATGGCTCGGAAGTCCCCGGTATCGGGTGCGGGGAGCGTGGTTTCGCCGTGCGGGTCAACGAGTCCTTCATCGCCACAACTCGCGAGAAACAGTAGAATAAAAATAATGAAATGAGGATATAATGTTTTTATCATAACTGACTTTTGGTTTTATAGTAAGGTGCGAAAATATGTGTGTCCGCAAACTAACAGTTTGCGCTACAAAAGAGGTTTCGCTGACAACTATTTCACTATACAGAATTTGCCGGTGCTTTGGTAGCCGTTTCCATCGGTCGCTCGGAAGAAGTAGAGTCCGGTGCAGACCATTTCGCCGCGTGCGTTTGTGCAATCCCACTGCGAAGCGTTGTTTAGCACTTTAATTAAATTTCCCAAAGCATCGTAAATTTCAACGGTTAAGCCCTTCGGATAGAAACTCAGATGCTGACCCTGCCCGGCGTGAAGCGGATTTGGTGCGACGGCGACATTTTGATTCGTGTGACTGGCGATGTAACTGAAGGTCTGTCCTTGCCAGATTCGGGTGCCGGTTACACCAGCAGGTGTCTGTCCACGAATTTTATAGAGATAGATACCTGTCGGTGGGAATCCATGGGTCTGGAGCGTTCCAAGCCACTTTGTTTCGGTGGCTTGCGTCAAAAAGACGGTATATCCATTTCTGTCAGGACCCTCCACCGTCAGGGAAGGTGCGCTCTGTAAAGGACGTGTACTTTGCACTTCAACATGCCACTCCCCCGTGCCGTGTGGTTGTGTATGGATAAAGAAGGCGGGGGCACTGCTTGCCGCATCCACGCTTGGAACGATACTGTCTGACACGATGCTTGGTGTACCCATAAGTCCCATAGCGTCAACAGGCACAACGGCGTAGTAGTAGTGTAGGCTACTCGGATCAAAGAATTCACTGGTGACATCAATACTCTCAAAGACAGTTGTGTCCTCAAACCGTGTTTGTGTGACATCTACGCGTCCGACAACGGTTATATCGTCGTCAGGGATGCCGTTATTGTTGCGGTCAGCGGCACCGAGGACTTCATCCGGGCTTTGAAAGGGTTGGGGAACATCTGTCTCACTCTGTGACATATAGCGTTTTCGGACGATTGCGACTTCCCGAATGCCGGTTGGATCATCGATGTGCCACGTCAGAAGGGGTCCGTTAGAACCTTGAGAGACTTGGGCGTTTGACAGCCTTCCCGCCGGGGGTGCGCCTGCGATATAGCTGACAGAACCGCCGAAACTTCCACCCGGAATTATGACGCGCTCGACATCGGGATGCATATTAATGAGAACGAGGGTAATCTCCTGAATGTCGCCGCCGAAATCCTCGAATGTCATCTGCGCTTCCTGAGAACGTTGATAGGTGAACGCCTCTCTGATTTCAGTCGTGCCATTGCGTTTCTTCACAATGAATTTGGCAGCCCATCCGCGCAAACCTGTACCGTTGTGTCGTTGGAGCTCGCTCCGAATGTCATCCTGATCTTCAAGGGGTAGGCGACGGAGGTCTACTGGGGCGAGATCTGCGCCGTCAATTTTGATTGCGAATTCGGGCGTAGTTCCTGATGGACGGAAAACGATGTACCGCGCCGAAAAATGCTCAGGCATCGCCTCCGAATCAAAATCTGCGCGGACTGGATAGTTGGTGTGAACATCGTTTGGATGAATGGCGACCGGCGGAAAACGGTGGGCGTTTTTGTAGCCCTTTATCTCGGTGGTTGTATTGGCGCGGGTATGCGTAAAATAGTTCCATACGGTAAAGGTCTTGAACGCCTCAGCGAGGGTTGTGCCGTTATCAATAAAGACATCGTAGAAATTCCCCATTTCCCGATAACTTCCGTCGGTGGTGTTTCCATAAAACTGACGGACGATATCGTAGCCGAACCGTTCAGTCATATAGAGCGTCCAGATAACGGATCCGTATTCGTGGTCGCCGATGCGGCTTTCAAGTGAGATATCTGGTATTAGAAACCAACGACGGAGCTGATGGATATAGTAGTTATAGGCGTTGGTCTCGTTGGGTTCATCTGGATCGGGGAGGGTATCGCCATCATCAATTTCCCCACCATCATAGGTTATGACTTCTATCCAGGTTGCAGAAGCTTCCATAAACCACGTCGGCATATAGGCGTTGTATCCGAACTGGACACCGTGCAGGAATTCGTGGGTGCAGGTTGTCTCCAAATAACGAAGTCCTTCCATTTTTCCGACGTAATCGTAGATACGGGAATTAATCATGAAATACGGGGCAACTGTCAATGCAGTGGATAGGACACGTCCTTCAAACCAGTCAGCAGTCGTGATACCGAGGGCAGGGAAGGTAAAGATATAGACATCATATTTATGATTGCCGCCGTTCTGTGCTGCCCAAAAGTCGATGTATGGGATTTTGAATCCCATCAGATCAATTTGGACATGATAGGCGCGTTCCATCGCATCAGCACAACGATCTACATAATCGGGGACCCCGTTGCGTGGATGGAAATCCTCAAGGGGTGGGGCATGTGGTCCGGTGCGCGTGTAGTGGAATCTGAAGTGTGGTGTGTTGAAGTGCTCTGAGAGTTGGATTTCACCGAAGAAACTACCAGGGAGTCCGGGACGCAGGAAAATGGGTTTGAGTTCCTGTTGATATATTGAGGGTAAGTTGCGCCAGTTTTTCGCGAGGGTGACAAAACTATCGGTTGCGCATTCTGTTATTTCATCTGCGGTGTATCTCGGCTTGAGATTTTTGAATTTCCGTGCGGTCTGGATTGCGCTTTGAAGTTCAGGATCCGGTGGCAGGGCGTGTGCAACAGATAGGGATGTTATAAAGAGTGCGATGATAACGATACGTGCTAATTTCATTTTTGTAATAGGTGTTGGTTTTTATGGTTGTTGGTTATAAGTTATAAGTTAAGAGGGTTCCCCGTACCAACAACCGAGAACCCCAAAGATCGTTATTACCCTTGGCAATCGCTCAAGCGAAGTGGGTAGGTTTTCCATCAAGGCTGACGTGGTTAGTCTCTTTCCAATATGTCTCTACGCCTTCTTCGCCTTTCTTTTCTGCCCACGTGTTTAGATACTCTCTTTCACCGACATAGTCATAAAGCGGAACAGCAAAACCGCAAGAGGTCTGCACGAGATCAACGTTGAGGTCAAAGATTTGCCGTGCGCCGGGCAGTGACGGAAGTAGCAGAGAGAGTTGTTGCCATTCGGTATCATTTTTGTGGATCGTCTTCGCTGTGCCGTAGATTCGCAGGATTAAGGGGTCATCCTCAAATGCGGTGAACATAATTGTCATTCTGGGGTTTTCTTGAACGTGTGCGGCGGTTTCGTTGCCGCTGCCAGTTACGTTTAACCAGATCACGCGGTTCGGACCAACGACGCGTAAGGAGTCCATCCCCTTTGGAGATAGGTTGATTCTGCTGTCGGCTGTTGCGGTTGCGACGAAAAAGATTTTTTGGTTTTCAATGAATTGCTGCAATTTTTGAGGGATTTCAGTGTATAACTTTGCCATAGTGTTAGACTTCTCCGTTAGGGAAAGGCGACCGGATATGATTCGGTCGCCTATACGAACGATTTAGCGCGCTTTGATAGCTCCCCATGTAGCAGCGAGTTTTCCTGCGGGTTCAACATCAAAGGCGATTTGGTAATTCTCTTTAACTTCCGCTTTATCCAAGACGCGGTGGTAAACGGCAACATCGTCGATTTCGCCTTCAAAATATAAGGGTTTGATAAAGGCGTTGCGGTCATGTCCGACTGCGACGACGACGTGGCTGCGTGTGTCGCGACTGTTTATCTTTCCATCCGCCTCGGCATCAAGTTCACCATTGAGGTAGAGGTACTTTTTATCGCTATCACCATCGGCGACAAAGGTGACATGCGTCCATTCTCCGGGTTCGACAGGGGTATCCGTTTTGAAGACCCCGAACCCATCGCCATTTCTCTGGGTTTGTATCGTGCCATCCGCCAAGAGTTCCAACCATGAGTCGCCCCCGCCTTGTGGATCATCGTCCCAGATGATGACCTTTGGACCATCGGGTAGGGCTACAGGTTTAATCCACATTGCGTAGGTAAGATTCTGCCCGGTAGTGGCGGGACCCATAACGACATAATCTTCTTTGCCGTTGAAACTGAGTGCCTCCCCAACAATGCCTTCTACGATTTTGGGAGCCCCTTTAATCTCCCCATCGTTTTCACCGAGGGCATCTTTGGCTACGTCAGCGTTCGTATCAGCCTCATCAAAAGTCCAATGCCCTCCCAACCCGTCTTCAATGGATTGGGCGTGTGCTGTGTGCGTGTACGCCGACGCGAAGATGATGATAACGGCGCAGGCGAGTGTAAGGAATAGATCGAATTTCATAGTCCACCTCCTGGGTGTACAACCCATGATGTGTAATGCATTCTTCCGTTAAGAGCGTAATGCTCGCTGCTTCCATCCGACACTGATGTATATTATATATCGTTTTGGGTGTATATGCAAGGGAAATGGTATAGGGCTGTCAGCGGTCAGCAATCAGCAGTCAGCAGGTGTTTGGTGTATTGAAATGGTTCGCATAGAGAAAAGGTTCCGTGGAGGCGGGAAAGACCAGTGAGGTTAGAGAAATGGCTGGGATTTTGAGCCGTCCTACGGGCTTCTGAGGGCTGCCCATGTGGTTGTGAGTTTATCTGAAGGGTCAACAGCTTGTGGTTGTCCGTCCTCAATATCGCTGACGAACTCGCCTTCGTAGAGACGGATATGATCGAGCCAGACATCGACTTTTTGTCCGCCCATGATTATGCCAGCGCGCGAATTCACATCATCTACTGTCATTTTGAACGTGATGAAGAATTCTTTCCATGCTTCAGACAGATTGATTGTCTGCCTCGCATATTCATTCCACGGAGCTCCCTGATGAAGAATGCGCATTACGACAGTCCTCGGCTTTTCGCTTTTTGCCCACAAATTGTAGGTATAGGTGGTGCCTTTTTCCAACGGGTGTGTAAATATTTTGTCAAGATACTCATGCGGTCTTTGCGTGTTTCCGCCA
>JAPPII010000062.1 GCA_028820845.1 Candidatus Poribacteria bacterium | reverse complement strand
TTTATTTCGCAGCTATATTGATCACTGCTAACAAAATGTAAACACTACGTAGACACACCCAACGAACCCAACATCCCAGATCTCATCCGTTACGGGTGCAAAATGGCAACTGGTAGCGGCAAGACCGTCGTGATGGCGATGCTTATCGCGTGGGCGTTCTGCAATCGCGGCAAAGTGTCTTCCGACGAGCGCTTCCCGCAGGCAGCACTCGTCGTTTGTCCAAACCTCACCATCAAAAAACGGCTGCAGGTGTTGCGTCCCGAAGATAGTGATAACTACTACGACGAATTTGAACTCATTCCGACAAAATTCCGTCCGTTGCTCAACAGCGGGAAGGTGATGGTTACCAATTGGCACCAGTTTGCACCCGAATCGCCGCATAGTGAAGGTGGTCAAACTTATACCGTTGTCGATAAAGGTGCGGAAACACCGGACGCTTTTGCCAAACGGGTCTTGGGAGAACTCTATGACAGCACCCCGATTATGGTGTTGAACGATGAAGGACATCACGCCTACCGTCCTGCACCGACTGACGATAGACTCTCTGCTGAAGAAAAAAAAGAACGCCAAGAAGCCACCGTTTGGATTAGCGGTTTGGATAGGTTTAACCAAGCATGCGGTGTGAAGTTTTGCGTTGATCTTTCCGCTACACCCTTCTACATCCAAGGCAGTGGGCACATTGAAGGCAAACCCTTCCCGTGGCTCGTCAGCGATTTCGGTTTAGTGGACGCGATTGAGAGTGGTATTACCAAGATTCCACGGTTACCTGTCAGTGATAACACCGGTAGACCTGAACCCAGATATTTTCGACTGTGGAAGACAATTACGGACGATCTTTTGCCAGCAGAGAAATTACCGGGTGGAAAACCCAAACCTGAAGTAGTCTACCGAGAGGCAGAGGATGCTCTTAATACGCTTGCAAGCCAGTGGAATGAACGCTTTGAATACATTCAGGAAGCATCAGATGCCCAAGAGAAAACACCCCCTGTGCTAATTATTGTTTGCGATAATACCTATATCGCGGAGCATTTTTACCGGGAAATTTCCGGTGAACGAGTAGTAGAAGTCATTGCCGAAAACGACACAAGTAGAAAAGGACGAAAGAAGAAAGAAACCGAAATAACCTACGGGAAAGGGTCGGTCTTTCCAGAATTCCTTGACAACAGCAACGGTGTTACACGAACGCTGCGGATAGATAGCAAAATATTGGCAAAAGCAGAGAGCGAAGATCCAAATAAGAACCGGAGCCAAGCTGCTGAAGACTTGCGGCAAATCGTCGCGACAATTGGCAAACGTGGACAGCCTGGTGAACAGATCCGATGCGTTGTCTCCGTCGCTATGCTCAACGAAGGATGGGATGCAAACAATGTTACACATATTCTCGGATTGCGCGCCTTTAGCAGCCAATTGCTCTGCGAACAGGTCGTTGGACGCGGGTTACGCCGCATGAATTACACACCCGATCCAGAAACCGGTCTACTCACCGAGGAATACGTCGATGTCTACGGCATCCCGTTTTCGGTCATCCCTTTCAAAGGCAGGCGTACGAACGCCCGAGAACCTGATGACAAACCACTGAATCATGTACGAGCAGTCCCCGGACGGGAACACTATGAGATTCGATTTCCAGTTGTGGAAGGATACGCCTTCGCACTGCAAAAAAACGAAATCAAGGCTGACATCAAATCAATGGAACAACTTCACCTTGAACCGGAACTCACCCCAACCGCCGTTTTTGTTAAAGCGGCAGTTGGTTATCATATTGGACAAACAACCACTTTGGGGCCCGGTGAGTTCAAAGAGCAAAATCGGGAAGAATACTATAAAACAACACACATCCAAGCTATCAAATTTGAAATTGCTGGGCAGATTGTCTGGAAATTAGTCGGCGACCATGAAACCTCAACAGATCCAGATAGCAATCCAAAACGTAGACTCTTCGCTCGACACCGTCTCTTTCCACAAGTTTTCAGGTTAGTTGATGCTTATATTGAGACAAAAGTTGATTTCCAGGGATGTAATCGTTGTGAACTCGGACACCAAAAATATGTAATGCGGATTGTTGAACGATTGCTGGCAGCAATCCAACCAGATGAAACACAAGGCGAAGTTCCACTGCTGCCTATCTTGAATCGCTATAAATCCGTTGGTACATCAGCTGCTGTGGATTTTTTCACTAAACGCACATGCCATGGTACACAACGAAGTCAGGTCAATCAAGTTGTACTGGATACCGAAAAATGGGAACGCTCTGCCTGTTTTTGGTTGGAGCAATCCGAATCTGTAAAATGCTATGTTCGTAATGACCACCTTGGCTTAAGTATTCCCTATGAATACCAAGGCGTTACGCATAGTTATGAACCTGATTTTATCGTCAGACTCAGGAATGGGGTTAATCTAATTTTGGAGACTAAGGGATTTGAACCCGATCAGGATCTTATGAAACGTGAAGCCGCGAAGCGATGGGTTACCGCGGTCAATAATTGGAATCGAGAGAAACTTGGAGAACCAGAGCAACGGGGACGATGGGCTTTCTATGTCACTAAAAACCCACAACGCCTAAGACACGAACTGAATTGGTTGCTATCTTCTGAAAGTTGACGTTTCCTATTTCGTTCACAAGCGGTGCGGTTGGGGGATTTGGTCTTTAAATAGACCAAATCCATTCCTTGTATTACATTCCGCACCTACCGCGTAGTGAGAATCCACTGTAGGGGGATTCCTAATCCCGACACCCCTATCTTCCACCCTTCTAAACACCAACCGCTAACAGCCAATCACCAAAATACATTTGACATAAAACCCAAAATGTGTTACGGTATTAAAATTAACCTTTCGCATAACAGACAACCACGCACATCACAACAAGGAAAACGCTATGGCACGTTCGAGACAGTCAGATCTGTCGTTGATGGAACTCTATAAACAGGTAAAAAAACAACACGGAGACGCGATTCTTCTCTGTCGCGTCGGCGATTTCTATGAGGCGTTCTTTGAGGATGCAGAACTCATCGCACGCGTCCTTGAAATCGCCTTGACAGCAAGAAGTCATAAAAACCAACAATCCCCACCGCCACCGATGGCAGGTATCCCACACCACGCACTCGATTCTTATCTCTATAAACTCGTCAAAGCCGGACATAAGATCGCCATCTTAGAGCAGACCGAAGACGCAAAAGTGGCACGCGATGAGAACCGCCTCGTCAAACGCGATGTCGTCCGAATCGTTACACCCGGCACCGTGACCGATCCGAAGGTGCTTGAGCATAAGGTGAACAACTATATCGTCTCCATCTATCTCAATAGAGGCACTTATGGCGTTGCGATTGCAGATATTTCTACCGGTGAATTTTTCGTGACCGAACTGACAGACCCCTCGCGGCTCTGGTCAGAGATTCACCGTTTTTCCCCGAAAGAATGCCTCTTCTCCGATACGTTTGAGGACGAAGAGATGTTTGACCGTCTCAAAACCGAACTCAAGGTGACCCTCAACAACTTACCCGACTGGCGTTTTGAAACCGACACTGCCCGCACGGAACTCCTTGAACATTTTCAGACAATTTCGCTTGACGGATTCGGATGCGAACATCTCCCGACGGCTATCTCTGCGGCAGGCGCGCTCATCTATTATCTCAACGAAACACAGAAACAGGAAGTCGAACACATCGTCTCTCTCCAGACCTATACCCTCTCAGACTTTATGGTGCTGGATGCAGATACACAACGCAACCTTGAACTCACAGCCTCCATTCGCGACGGTTCCACAAAAGGGACACTCCTTGAAGTCCTTGATCAAACGGTGACATCAATGGGGGGTAGGAAGATACGTCAATGCCTCTTGCAACCGCTCCTTGATGAAAAAGAGATTGAAGAACGCCTCAGGGCAGTCGATGAACTCAAAACCCAGATTAACCTGCAAGAGGAATTGCGCGAAGCACTTAGACAGATGTTTGACATAGAGCGGCTTATTTCGCGTATCAGTCTCGGCTCTGTAAATGGACGCGACCTGCATGCCTTGAAAGAGTCTCTCTGTCTGATTCCCGATGTCAAGGTGCAGCTCCAAAATTGCGGTAGCGCGCTGTTGGTGTCTCTTAACGACGCATTGGATACGCTTCCGGAGTTAGTCGAATTGATTGAACACGGTATTCATCCGGACCCGCCCGCAACAATTCGCGAAGGCGGCATCATAAACGACGGCTATAATGAGGAACTTGATGAACTTCGGCAGATTGTAGGGCAAGGAAAGGACTGGATCGCTGCAATGCAAGAAGAAGAACGCAAACGGAGCGGTATTCAGTCCTTGAAGATTGGATTCAATCAGGTCTTCGGTTATTACATTGATGTAACAAAACCGAACCTACACATGGTGCCTGACGACTATATCCGCAAACAGACGCTTCGGAACTCTGAACGGTTCATCACACCCGAACTCAAGGAGCAGGAGGCAAAGGTGCTGAACGCAGAAGATCGGATACAGACGTTGGAGTATGATCTCTTCTGCCAGATTCGCGAGGAGGTATCCAAATGGACGGAAGCCATCCAGCAGATTGCGGGGGCGGTCGCAATGACGGATGTTCTCGCCAATTTCGCCTATATCGCATCGAGATACAACTACGTCAAGCCGACCGTGGCAGCGGTGGATGAGATCGTTATCCGGGACGGTAGGCATCCTGTCGTCGAACAACTCTTCACGCAAGAGGGTTTTGTTCCGAACGATACAATACTCAACTGTGATGACGAGCAGTTGCATATCATCACGGGACCGAATATGAGCGGCAAGAGCACCTATCTCCGTCAAACCGCACTCATCGTTTTGATGGCACAAATCGGGTGTTTCGTGCCTGCCTCCGCTGCGAAAATCGGATTGGTGGATCGGATTTTTACACGGGTCGGTGCCTCGGACAACCTCGTGATGGGGCAGAGTACTTTCCTCGTTGAAATGAACGAGACGGCAAATATCCTCAACAATGCGACCCGAAACAGCCTCGTCATCTTCGACGAAGTCGGTCGCGGCACCAGCACGTTTGACGGACTCAGCATCGCATGGGCGGTATCGGAGTACCTCTTAGATGAAAAACGGATGGGTGCGAAAACGCTTTTTGCGACACACTATCATGAGTTAGTGGAACTCGCCAGCAAATATAAACGTGCGAAGAACTACAACGTTGCTGTCCATGAGGATGGACAGAAGGTGACGTTTCTCCGAAAGGTTGTTCCGGGTGGCGCAGATCAGAGTTACGGAATCCACGTTGCACGACTCGCTGGGTTACCACAAGTTGTAATCACCCGCGCGCAGCAAATACTCGAGGTGCTTGAACAGCACAACCTCAGCGTCGAGGCAGATGGCGCGACCGGACAGTCCGCAAAAGGGCATCCGACGATGCCGAAACCCCGCCGCCGCGTCTCACGAAAAACAATGCAAAGCGATTCGCTGCAGATGGCACTCTTTACACCTAAGACGCACCCCCTCGTCGAAGAGATCCAACAATTGGAACTCTCACAGGTAACGCCGTTGGATGCAGTGAATATTCTTTATGATTTAAAGGCAAAAGCGGAGAAGTCTTAAGATTAGGCGGCAGCGATGCAGTCCCCTTCTAACGCACCGAGCGTGACGCGCTGGATCTGATTAATCGCGCTCTCTGGCGCGTCCACGAGGACCCGAAGATAGTTGTCGGTGAAACCGGCGAGATGGTTATTTTGCCCCTCTCTGCTCGCTTCGATGAGCACCTCTTTCTGTTTCCCAAGCATCCGTTGTCGAAATGCTGTGTTGAGGCGTTCGCCGAGCGCAATCATCGTCTGACTACGTGCAGCAGCGACGTGCGGTGATACCTGATTCGGATAGGTTGCTGCGGGTGTGCCTTTGCGTGGGGAATAGCGGAACACATGAAGTTGGCTGAACCCGATGTCTTCAACGAACCGGCACGATTCCTCAAAGTGTACGTCCGTTTCACCGGGGAACCCGACCATAATATCGGTTGTAATCCCGACATCTTCACCAAAGACATCTCGTAAGTTCTCAACGAGGTGCGCGAACTGTGCGGTGGTGTAACGCCTGCGCATCTGTCGCAATATTTCATCGGAACCGGCTTGAACTGGTAGATGGAAGTGGGGCATGCATTTCGGGAGTGCTGCCATCCGTTCACCGAGGCTATCTGGGAAATACATCGGTTCGATGGAACTGAAACGGATTCGTTCGATGCCTTCAATGTCGTGGATATGCGCTAAAATGTCGACGATGTCTCTGTCCCTACCGGTATCCATACCGTAGGCACCCAGATGCACACCGGTGATGACGATCTCTTTGATACCGCTATCAGCGATACGACGTGCTTCGTCAGCGATATCGTTGAGCGGACGACTCGTCATCCGACCGCGCACATAAGGGATGATGCAATACGTACAAAATGCGCTGCAACCGTCTTGCACCTTGATAAGGGCGCGTGTCCTTTTACCAGCATCACTCACACCTTTGCTGAAGCGTGCGTGTTCACGGATAGCGTCGTGTTGAACGGGTTCTATGGAGAGAAGCGGGTTCGGTGTGTGTGCTGTTTCAGGAGTCAAAGACGGTGTTTCGGTGTGCAATACGTCGAGGTAGCTCTGAAAATCTGCCTTCTCTCTATTGCCGAAAACGAACGTTACACCCGGTATCTCTTCAATCGTCTCGCGGTCGCTTTCGGCATAGCAACCGGTAACAAGCACTTTCGCATTCGGATTTTGACGGATCGCTCGCCGAATGACCTGCCGTGCCTTCTGGTCAGCGGTATTTGTTACGGTGCATGTATTGATGAGATAAAGGTCAGCACCCTGACGCGATGTTTCATCGTCGAGGACGGTATATCCGTTGCGATAGAGGGTTTCGCGCATGGATTGTGTATCGTATTGATTGACCTTGCAACCCATCGTAATGAGTTTTGCGGTTCTCATGAATCTTTTCCGCTTCCGTTTCTGTTTTCTGAGTAAATATTATACCGAGTTTTTGCCCGAATTGCAAGCAGAGTTATTTGGTTTGCCTCCTAAAATCTTGCTGGTTCGTAGTAGGGCAATTTATTGCCCGTTCTTATAGTTTTATGACGTGCGATGAATCGCACTACTACAAACAGACGAATCTATGGGTTTGAAACATAAAAATAGGCGGACACAGGGACCCGCCTTGCAGAGAGCTCTACGACAATTCAACCGCTTTGCCAGTGCGTGCGCACTCGTAGATAGCCATGTTCAGCGCGACAGAACGTCTGCCTTCATAGCCATCGACTGCTGGTGATCCACCGTTGTTGATAACTTGGATTGCATCTTCAATGACGTTATTCGGATAGGGTGGCAGTTCGATTTCGGGTTCGTCATCATCGGCGAATTCCCATACTTCTGGTCCGAGACCGATAATGCCTTTTTCGCCGTGGACGTGAATCATTGAGACGTTACCGCCGGGGTATGTTGTTGTCGTCAGGACGTGACCGAGCGCGCCGTTCTCAAATTCAAGGATCGCTGAAGTCATGTCTTCAGTTTCACAGTTTTCGTGATCGTAGACATCGAAGTGCGCACCGATGATCCGTTTGACCGGTCCCATGAACCAGAGCATGAGATCGACGTAGTGTACGCCTTGATTCATGATAGAGCCGCCGCCGTCGAGTTCCCACGTCCCGTGCCAGCCGATGTAGTAACTATCCGGACGTTTCCACTTCATACGGAGTTCGCACAAAAGCGGTCTACCGATAGCACCTGTTGCGAGTGCTTTCTGGATTCTACGGTTATGTGTACCGTAGCGTTCACCGAAATCGACAAGTAGTTTGACATCGTTGTCTTCGCAGGTTTTGATGAGGGAGTTGCAATTTTCAACGCTGACATCCATCGGTTTTGTAGTGATGACGTGTTTGCCGCGGCGTGCGGCTTCCTCTCCGAATTTACCGTGGAGCCCGCTGGGGGTCATAATCATCCCCACGTCGATATCATCACGGTCGAACATCTCAAGCGCATCGTCGTGGCTTTCGCAACCGAATTCTTCTTCAGCCTTCTTACGCCGTTCTTCAACGAGGTCTGCCACGGCGACAAGTTCTGCACCGTCCGTGCCGTGAATCATACGCGAGCGATTCATGCCCATACCTAAACCGACAACGCCAAAACGTAGAGTATTAGCCATTAGAAATTCTCCTTTTTTAGAAGTCGTCAAAGGAATAGCCCTCAGCCTTCAGCAGTCAGCCTTCAGCAAGAAGTCGTAACTTCATCAGAAAACCTCTTAACTGGAAGCCGATGGCTGATTGCCGATAGCCAATATGCTGACTGCCATTATACCACATACAGAGACTATGCGTTACAAAAAATTGACGGGACAAGCGATGCGTCTCCTTCTCGTTGCTTTTATCTTTTCTCTCTTGAATGGACAACCAGCGTCTTCAGAAGCGGATGCAATCGGTTTTACGGATATAACAACGGAACTCGGTATTGCGTTTCGACATGCGAACGGTGAGAGTGGACAGAAATACTTTATTGAGCCGATCGGCAGTGGGGTTGCCCTCTTCGATTTTGATAACGACGCCGATTTGGACCTCTATTTCGTCAACGGCAGTGATTTGCCAGGGATGGCCTCTCCAACCTTACCCACGAATCGTCTCTATCGCAACGATGGCGACACCTTCACCGACGTAACAACACAAGCAGCCGTTGGCGATACCGGCTACGGATTAGGATGCTGCGTCGGCGACTACAACAACGACGGTTTTACAGATCTCTACATAACCAACTACGGCGTGAATGTTCTCTATCGCAACAACGGCGATGGCACTTTCACAGATGTTACTGCGGCTACTGGGGTCGGCGGCGATCAGTTTAGTAGCGGTTGTGCTTTCGTGGATATAGATGTAGATGGCGATCTGGATCTTTATGTCGTCAACTATGTTCAGTTCGATCCAGAGACGAATCCGATATGCACGCGACAAGGGATTCAGACCTACTGCACACCAGAGGCACTGCCCGGCGTTTCAGATGTGCTTTACCTTAACAACGACGACGGCACTTTCACGGATGTGTCGGAGAAAACAGGGATAAGTGAGGCACGGGGCAAAGGGTTAGGGGTCGTCTGTGGGGATGTGGATAACGACGGAGACGTGGATATCTTCGTTGCCAACGATACCACACCCAACCTCCTCTACCGTAACAATCCGAACAGCATTGAGATGACAGAAGACGCGCTTTTCTCAGGCGTTGCGCTGAGCGAAGAAGGACGCACTTATAGCGGAATGGGCGCGAACCTCGGCGATTTTGACAACGACGGCTATCTTGATATTGTCATCACAAATTTTCAGGACCAGACGAATAGCCTCTATCACAATGCCCAGAGCGGTTTTTTCACGGAAGATAGTTTCGCCAGAGGGGTCGGCGAAAGAAGCCTCCCCTATTTGGCATGGGGTGTCGATTTCGTCGATTTTAACAACGACGGTTGGTTGGACCTGTTTATTGCGAATGGTCACCTTGACGACAATATCGCTGAGATTGATCCAATAGGCACATACTCCCAGCCGAATCAACTTTTTCTCAATAACCGGGGAGTCAATTTTTCGGAGCCCATCGATGCGGCAATAGCGACCCAGAAAGTGAGCCGAGGCGCAGCGTTCGGTGATATTGATAACGACGGCGATATAGATATCGTCGTTTCTAACTTAAAGGATTCACCGACCGTCTTGCGAAACGATGGAGGCAACACGGCGCAGTGGTTGCGGGTCAAACTTGTCGGCACACATTGCAACCGGGATGCCATTGGCGCACGGGTGACGGTTGTTTCTGGGGACTTGACACAGATCCGTGAGGTCAAAAGTGGTTCAGGCTACCTCAGCCAGAACGATCTCCGTTTACATTTCGGATTAGGCACCGCGGCATCGGTGGATACGCTGACGGTACGGTGGACCTGTGGCAAAGTCCAAACCTTACAAAACGTTAAAACGAACCAGGTCCTTGTTATCTCCGAGAGATGATGCATATTCCATTGTAGGGGTTTTTGCTTGGGTGTTTCCCCTAGGTCTTGTGCCTACCCTCGCGTATTATGGCACCGCATAATCATCCGGATTGTCCTTCCGCCAGTTCGGGAGATACCCCTCTTTGTGTCCGAAACCGTAAGAGGGTCCAATTTGATTCACACTCGACCAAGGCCACGCCTGCCCACCGATAAGACGGAACGCATCACCTTTGCCGCATAACCAATAGAAGGTATGTGCCACGTATCTCGCAACGCCGTGTCCACCATACTCCGCCATTTGAAAATCGAAATCAGGTTCTTCTTTCCAATCCCGTGTCGGTGGTGTTGTCCGCCAATAACTATATTTTAGCATGTGGCGTAACCCTTCCGCAGTCGATGCACCACGACGATGAAGAATACTTTGCGAGTGGATAACGAAAGAACCTGCGGGGCCCTCGCTTGAAACGCCTTTCTCGGCGATGTCTCGACTTGTGGAATGGATGTGCGAACCCGGCAGAAGTTCTGTCGGTCCGAGTTCCATCGGCGTATCTTGCGGAAAATAGAAAACCTCAACGAAATTAGTTTCAGGTCCGAAGACGTGATCGGCATCGTGATGCCATCCCTGTGCAGGCATGGGACATTCCACGCGGTGGTTGCTTACCAATACGGGTAACCCGACGTTTTTACCCAGCAGTGAACGCAATGCGCCAGCGAGTTCCCGATTCAGTAGTACATGCTCAATGTACCAGTCTTCTAAGAGAATCGAACTCGGTTCGTGTGTATCCCGCATCCGCTCTAAATCGGCGTGTGTCATGCCTTTTGGAATAAAGCAGGGATTTATCGGCAGATCGCCGTTCAGATAATCACACGTCCGCTGGTTAATCTCATCAGGGACAACCCCTTGGAGTTGCAGATAGCCGTCTCTGCAATACTGCAGCACCTCTGTATCGGTGAGGGTCGGTTCGCAGTCAAAGGTTCGGTTTGTTGCGTCATATTTCATTGTTAGTTTCCTCACACTTTCACTTTTCCATTCTGAAGACACCAATCCTAAAGCCGTATCTCTCATAAAAAGCGACCGCATCTTCGTTATGGGCAAGGACATCCAATCTGACCTTCTTATCTGTCCACACGTTTTTGTGTAACCAATCAAGCAATCGCGTAGCGATACCCTTTCGGCGATGTGCTCTGTCTACGTACAACTGCCGCATGTAGTAGTGTGATTCGTCATCTCTGTATAAACAATAGGCGACAATGCTGCCCTTCTCCTTTGCCATATAACAGATATAGTCGGTCGCCAGCCAGTCTCGCATACGTTCTGTGAGTTGGGCGATATTCATTGGATTCGGGTGTTGTTCATCCTCGATAAGTTCTTTGTTCAGTTCAGCGAGTATGTCAGCATCCCTAAGTGCTGCTCTAACGACTTCCATTGTAGTGATAGACCTCTGTAGGGGTAGGTCTTGTGCCTACCCGCTTTGTTGCTTGCCAAACAGACGTCAGGGGCTGTAGGGGTAGGTCTTGTGCCTACCCGCTTGTGTTATAATGGCAAAGACCGTATCAATAAGAGTTTGTTCTCCGTCTTCTCTTCGTTTCTGCTTTTCAGCATCGCTCAAGAGAATATGATCACCTTGACTCGGATTATCAAAAGTAAACAACAACGATAGGCGTTGCATACCAAAGTATTCCGCAACTGCGAAAGTGCTCGCCGTTTCCATATCTACAGCAATATAACCTTGATGAGACCAGTCCTGAATCTCTGCTGCTCCCTCAGCAAACAGTGCCGAAGTCGTCCAGATGCGACCTTTGTGTCCAGTGAAAGAGGGGATCCCTTCAACGAGTTCAGGTGAAGCGTTGATTTCTTGTTTATCTGATAAATAATACTGTGCTGCCCCTTCACCGCAATACGCCGATGTTGCACAGACAAGATCGCCTGCCTGAATGCTATCTGTGAGTGCGCCACAACAGCCTGTCTGTATGACCAAGGATGTTCCCAACACACCGAAAAGATGTGTGACTTCAGATGCCATTGCATCCCCGTACACAGAAGCATAACCTACATCTATATTTTTATACGTTCCAATCAGCACATCCTCAAAGATACCGTTCGGTGAACCGACTTCAAAAACGTCTGTGAAAAAAGCACTATGTTTGGTGTAGTTGACCTTTAGATTCCGTGTCCCTCGTAAGACTAAAACGGTGGGTATTCTGTTCTCAGGGATGTTTAAAAGCGACAACCAATCTTTCTTCGTTAACTCCTTAAGCATTGTCTATTTCCTATGAAGACTAAGAATTTTATCGGGTAAAGCAGATTTTCCCAAGACTCGGTAGGTGCGGTTTCTAACCGCACCGGGCATCACTATGAAATTACACGATTTATCTTTATTTATCCTATCTATAAAGTCAGCGTCACGTTATCCTGTTTTACAAGGTCTTTTATTTCCCATTCTGAACCATAAGCCGCCAACGCCTTTGTCTCTGGCGAGAGTCGCTCCATCACTTCCGGTGGGAACGGGTCGCGGAGACCGCGCTCGTCTTGGAAAAACTGCGTCTTATAGCGCAAAATCAGGAATCGCCGATCTCTGTCTTTCGGTTTCCAAACAAGGACACCGTGTGTCAGCATCTCGGTAATAATCACAACGTCTCCTGCTTTTGGTGTTACATTGACGAGAGCCGGATGGAGCGGTGCATCTATAGTATCAGGGTCAGGGAAAAACAGATTTTCTGGACGTTCAAATTCGCTTTTATGGGAACCCGGTAAGACGATCAGACCGCCGTCCCCCGGATAGACATCCGTGAAATAGAAGAAACACACAATATCATTTGTGAAGATCTGATTGTGTCTGACACCGTAGCGTCGCGTCCAGCGGAAATCTTCACCGCCACAGTGGAGCGGTGTCATCTCCTGTCGCTCGTGTGTATTCACAACAAGCGACCCGCGATTGAAGCGCGGTTTGTTCCACGTCAGTTCCTTGATGATGGACCACGTAGTAGGATGTAAAGTCAACGCCTCAAGCGATTTGTCAGCAGAGAACCCATTTGAAAACCCTTCACTACCGCGACTAATTCCGGGCGGCAATTCATCTGACGATGCTTGCACGAGTCGTTCGACCGCTGCCTGTGCGTTACTGAGTTCTTTTGGTGTTAGGACGTTCTCTAAATGCAGGTAGCCGCGTAGATCAAAGAGATACTTCTGTTTCGGTGTCATGTCTGTCCCTCACGTTTCTTTGCTAAATATGATATAAAGGTTTGCTTTATATTTCAAGATAATTTACAATAGTAAGTATCGGGCATACGACAACGAAGGTTCTTTTAGGTATATGAACGACTGCCGCAATGGAGGAATTCAAGGTGGACAATCAAGTAGTTCTCAGCAAGGAGTTTATCAAGCAGACCCTTGTGGATAATCGGCAGGCCCTGCAGAAATACGGGGTCAAACGGATTGGCTTGTTCGGCTCTTACGTGCGGGGGACGGCAACCGCCGCAAGCGACATTGATTTCCTTGTTGAACTCGAAAGACTAACTTTTGACGATTACATGGGGTTGGCTGTTTTTCTGGAAGATCTATTTGAGAAGGACGTTGACCTTGTGACCCCCACATCCATCAAACCGGGTTACAAACCTTATATTGAAAGAGAAGTAGAATATGTCACGGAACTATAACTTATACCTCCAAGACATATTTAAACTTCCGATGCTGAAAACACAAATTCAACAAATCCTTAAGGAGAGAAACGGAGGACGCTATGTTTAACCGAACAATCCAGTCTATCTATGGACCCTTAACGTTGTGTTTGATACTTGGGATCGGTTTGGCAATCCTTTCTCATAGTGGGCATACTGCAGAACCTGAAGTCTGGTTCTCCTTCAAGGGAGAAGATGCGAATATTGCTGAGGATGCCAGTGGGAATGGCATTGATGGTGTGATTATCGGTGGTCCACAGCGGGTGCCGAGTAAAGAGGGTGTCTTTGGAATGGGAATGGAGTTCGGTGATAACAAGGAGGACTTTATTGAATTTGATTACTTGATGCCTAACCCCGGCACGCTTGGATTCTGGTTTAAACCGTATTGGGACGGCGCGGGTGACGGAACTTACCGGTTATTCGATGCAAGCACGGTTGCGCTCTCCTTCTCTATTGGGAAAGGCACCTTAGTAGGGCAACTTGAAGACCAGTTCGTTTTTTTGATAGAGAGTGCTCTGGATATAGATGCGCTGATGACCGTTCCCGCCGCTGATGTTGTTAAGAAGGATGAGTGGATGCACATAGCGGTGACGTGGAATTTTGTAGATGACGCTTTCATCTACATTAACGGCGAGGAAGTCGCAACGAAAACTGGCATCGGACCGTTTCCTGAATTCCATAGACCGCCAAGGATTGGGGGCAATAACAAGTTTAATTACAGAGTCGCTGCATCGGGTGCTAACGGTGTTATTGATGAATTTGCCATTTACGGTGAGGCTTTATCGGATAAAGATATCCAGACGGAAATGGACCTCCGTGTCTCCGATGTTGAGCCTGAGGGTAAACTCGCTGTTACTTGGGGTAGGATAAAATCTGAGCGATAACAACTTTACAGGTTAGTGTTGGCGAGGTTAGGAAACCTCGCCAGCGGCGAAGGATGTCCCACATCAGTATGTGCAGATATTTTCGGGCTTTACTATAAGCCTCATCCGAGACCTTGTTATATTGAGTAAGCGACCAATTCACCCATCTCGCTCCCATAGCAGCTAATTGCAGGTGCAGCATGGTCACCGGATACAATGAGGAGTATATTGGGTTTGTGGGTCGTTGACATAGCTTATTCCCAAGGTTTGAGGATAATCTTAGAGCTTTCGTGAGATGCAGAGGTCTCGAATGCCTGTTGAATCTCGCTCATCGGAAAGATATTACTAATGAGCAGATCGAGGATCGGTGAACCTTCGATAACCCTCATCAATCCCGGAAATTGACTCAAGTTATAGTGCCATGCACCAGCGAGGCGTAACCCTTTACCGATGAGATCAGGGCTGACGTGAATAATAGTGTCGTTTCCACCGCTTTGACCGACGAAGGCGATGGTGCCGCGTCTACGCGTCGCGTCAATACAGAGTCTATGTGCTTGGACGTTCCCTGAACAGTCGAGGGCGAAATCGACACCGCGTCCATCTGTTGTGAGATCGCGAATCTGGTCGACTGCATCTTCATCCGTTGGGTTGATGACCGCTTCGGCTCCCATCTGTTTTGCGCGTTCGACGCGCCACGGAATCAGTTCCGCCGCGATGACTTTCGCGCCACGGAAACGGGCGTTGGTAATCGCACCGAAACCGACAGGACCGATCCCCGTGATTAACACAGTGTGGGTCGCGTTGACACCCATCTCGTCGAAGGCGCGATAGGACGGTCCCAAGGCGCAACATGCCAGCGAGGCGTGTTCGTAAGACACATTGTTTGGAATCTTCGGGAGCAACCAAGACGGCTTGACGATATACTGTGCCATCGTCGCACTACCGTAACGGGAACCGGTGAATTCCTCGAAATTGTAGTTGTTTTCACAGTGGATGTAATCTCCATCGGTGCAAAGCACGCATTTCCCACACGGATATTGCGGCATCACAACCACCCGATCACCGACTTTCACTTTTCCGGGTTGAGCGATGTCAACAACCTCACCCGCCGCTTCGTGTCCAAGCCAATCGCTTTTGTGCCCGTGTTCAAAAGAATGGTATTCATTACACATCGGGGATGCGTGAATTTTTACGACGACCCAATCCTCTTTCGGTGTTGGATCTGGAACGTCAATCAATCCTGCCTGCCGTTCACCTAAAATTGCTGCTACTTTCATGGTTGTTCCTCGTTCTTTCTGCTAAAGGTATAGGAATATTTCAGTTAAGTCTCCGCACATTTTAGCATAAGTAAACCTATAAAGCAAATTGTGGAGTTTTGATATAGCGAACCGCGATTCGCGAACCGCGAACAGTGAGGTAAAAAAACAAGGCAGCGAACCGAAGTCCACTGTCCTGATAGGTTAGTTCACTATCCTCAAAACCGGATTCAAACAACAAATGCTGATAATTGTCACGCTTGCGGACCGCTGACTGCCAAAAACTTTGCTTGACAAAATTGGCGAAAATCTGTTTAATAATAGGGGCGGATGTAAACAATTACCGCATGCTTTAGAATGCGGTTTGTAGACCGAATATGCCAAAGCACGCGAAGAACACCATGTTCGCGGCATACTATAATTTAATCCATTTGTAAAAGGACATATCAGATGAAAATAGAACAAAGACTTGAAGAATTAGGTGTCGAACTCCCGGAACCAGCGGTGCCCGTGGCGAATTACGTCACAACTGTGCAGACCGGTAATATCATATTTACTTCGGGACATGGACCCGGAAACGGCGAGGGTCCAATCTATAAGAGCCAACTCGGTACGGATGCCACGATTGAAGAAGGCTATGCCTCGGCGCGCCAAGTGGCGATTTGCTTGCTAAGCACCCTCAAACACGCACTCGGCGATCTCGACCGAATCAAACGCGTCGTCAAAGTGGTCGGGTTCGTCAACTCGGCACCCGACTTCACCGACCAACCCGCCGTTGTCAACGGTGCCTCCGATTTTTTCGTCGAGGTATTCGGTGATAAAGGCAGACATGCCCGCTCCGCAGTCGGTATGGTACAGCTCCCGGGTGGGATTCCCGTTGAGGTTGAAATGGTTGTCGAAATTGAAGACTAATCGCTTCAGAAAAGAAGGGGACAATGGCACTTCAAATTATTAAACCGCGGATACGCGGGTTTATCTGTACCAACGCCCATCCCGTTGGGTGTCAGACCAATGTTCAAAACCAAATCGATGAAATTAAACAGGGCATTCCACACAAAGAGACGGGTATGAATGCACTTGTTGTCGGGGCATCGACGGGATATGGACTCGCCTCGCGTATCGC
Source organism: Candidatus Poribacteria bacterium (assembly GCA_028820845.1). Classification (NCBI taxonomy): domain Bacteria; phylum Candidatus Poribacteria; species Candidatus Poribacteria bacterium. The sequence continues at coordinate 32,750 of JAPPII010000062.1, read as the reverse complement.
TTTGACGTACGCTTACGGTGCCAAAACGCTTGGGCTCCTCTATGAACGTCCACCTGATGACAGACGCACTGCAACTGCTGGTTACTATAACACTGCTGCCTTCCATCAACAGGCAGCAGCAGACGGATTCTCCGCCGCCAGTCTCAATGGAGACGCGTTTTCCAATGAGATGAAAGCGGAAGCTATTAGCCGACTCAAATCAGATTTCGGAAAAATAGACATCCTCGTCTACAGTATCGCCGCACCCCGTAGAATCCATCCGAACACAGGGACCTCACATGAATCCGTCCTCAAACCGATCGGCGAACCGTATACGGGAAAAACGATTGATCTGAATCGTGAAGTCATTACGCCTGTAATGATTGCACCTGCAAATGAGCAGGAGATCACTGATACAATCGCCGTGATGGGAGGTGAAGACTTAGAGATGTGGGTTGACGCATTAACCGAGGCGGAATTGCTGGCACCAGAGGTGACAGTCGTTGCCTATACCTACATCGGAAGTGCCTTGACGTGGTCGATTTACCGAGATGGGACTATCGGCAGAGCAAAAGACGATTTGAAGACGCGTGTGGACGCACTTGATGAACGGCTCGCGAACCAACTCGGTGGGAGTGCCTATATTTCGGTGAACAAAGCCGTCGTTACGCAAGCCTCCGCAGCAATTCCTGTTGTGCCGCTTTACGTCAGCATCCTCTATGACATTATGAACGCTAAAGGCATCAACGAAGCACCCATTGGACAGATGAAACGGCTTTTCTCTGAGCATCTCGGACCGGGGTTGGAACCCCAACTCGACGCTGAACGCTATATCCGTCTTGATGATCGTGAGTTGCAGCCTGAGGTGACCGACGCAGTGACGGAGCGGTGGGACCAGATTGATACCGACAATTTCTACGAACTCTCTGATTACGCAGGCTTCAGGCAACGCTTCCGAAACCTTTTTGGGTTTGAGGTTGAACGGGTGGACTACGATGAAGCGGTGGAGACGGAGTTGGTGTTTTAAGGACATAGTAGGCTGTGGAGGTCAAACAGAACCTGAATGCTGAGCATACGACCGAGAAAACTCCAAGCCTACCGGACTTCAAAGGGACGAGAGCCTTTTACCGAGTGGCTTATATCCATTCACGATAGAAATACGCGAAACAGAATTGAAAGGCGACTTGACCGGATCAGATCTGGCAATTTTGGGGATTACCGCACTGTTGGTGCTGGCGTGTTTGAATTGAGGTTTTCTTTAGGGGCAGGTTATCGTATCTACTTTGGTGAAGTGGATGACACGATCGTTCTGCTGCTCTGTGGGGGTGACAAGTCATCCCAGGCGCGGGATATTGAACGCGCGAAAAGGTGTTGGCTGGAATATAAGGAGGCGCAACGATGAGAGAGTATCGAACATGGGAAGAAATTCTAATGGAACGGTTTACTTCCGACTGGGAGGAGGCAATCGGTTATCTTGATGTAGCACTTGAGGAATATCAAGAGGATGGGGATACGCCCTTCTTTCTGCTTGGCCTCCAGAATGTTGTAGAAGCGCGAGGCGGGGTCGCGGAAGTTGCTAAGCAAGCGGGTATTAAGGCACAATGCCTCTCGGATATGCTCGCAAGCGACGAAGCACCGCGTCTGGATATGCTTATCACGATTCTTGCTGCCCTCGGATGCCGACTGTTGATTCAACCCTTAGAGCCGATAGAACCTAATGCTGAACTCGCTGCAGCAGAAACCTCAATAGTGGCATCAGAAATATCAACCCCCAGTTCTGAAGTTTCAGTAGAAAAAAGATGAATTGTTACATAGAAACCTCTTAACCGACAACCCGGGGAATGCCATCCGGGGAAGCCCATACGGGCTTCATACCGTTGATTCGCATTCATACCGTTGATTTAACTGATAATTATTCTAAAGGAGAAAGTTATGGCGCAACCAATTCAAGTTACGGTCTGGAATGAATTTAGGCACGAGAAAACAAACGAATTCATTGGTGGTCTCTACCCCAATGGGATTCACGGTGCGATTGCGGAGGGTCTCGACAAAGCGGGCGGTTTCAAAATTCAGACCGCAACGTTAGATGAACCCGAACACGGCTTAACCGACGATGTGCTCACAAACACGGATGTCTTAATATGGTGGGGACATGCCGCACACGGTGCCGTTGATGACGCTATCGCTGCGAAAGTTCGCGCACGTGTGTTGGACGGCATGGGACTTATCGTCCTCCATTCTGCACACTATTCTAAACCCTTCACCGGTTTGATGGGGACCTCGTGTAGCCTCAAATGGCGTGAAGCCGCTGAAAAAGAACGGCTTTGGGTGATTGAACACGGACATCCGATTGTTGAAGGCTTGGGTGAATACTTTGAAATAGAGCACGCCGAAATGTATGGCGAACCCTTTGATATTCCTGAACCCGATACACTTATTTTCGTGAGTTGGTTCCCCGGCGGTGAAGTCTTCCGAAGTGGATGCTGTTATTATCGCGGGCGGGGCAAAATCTTCTATTTCCGTCCCGGTCATGAGACCTACCCGATCTATTACGATGAAAACGTTCGGCATGTCATCGCAAACGCTGCACGGTGGGCAGCACCCGGTAACGCGCCGACACCGGTCTTTGGAAACGCACAACCCTTAGAGCCTTTGGAATAGGGTATATAGAAGTGAGCGGGTCTCTGAACCCGCTCATTTCATTGGGTAATCTCTATGCAGACAGAAGAAAACCGAAGTACTGAGACTGTGGATATTCCACCCGTTACGGGTCCTCATGCTGAACCGTGGTCTCTGAAGAAAATAATTGCGCTCGCTGCCGTATTTGGACCCGCGGCGATTGTCGCTTCTGTGAGTATTGGCGCAGGTGAAACGATTGTTGTCGTTCGAGCAGGGGCGTGGGCAGGATATAACTTGCTCTGGCTTGTGCTTCTCAGTTGCGCTGTCAAAGGCATTTTTGTCACGTATCTCCTTGGGCGTTATACCGCAGTCAGCGGCGAATATATCGGACACCGGCTCGTCAAGCTGCCTGGACCGCGCGGATGGCTTCTTATCGGGATTGTTCTCTTTGAAATGATAGGCGCGCCTTTGGCGTGGGTGCCAATTGGAAAACCGTGCGGCGCGTTGCTCCATCATTTATTTAGGGACGCCCTGCCTTCCGGGATCTCGCAACCTGTTTGGGAAAACCTTATCACGTCCTGTTTCATCACCCTTGCCCTCCTTTTCGGTTTGCGTATCTCCTTTGAAAGGCTCGAAAAGCAGCAACTCATCATCTGTGCTATCCTCGTTGTCGGGACTATCATCGGCACCTTGATGGTGCGTCCAGACTTAGGTAAAGCCGTTGTCGGGAGCCTCCGTTTTGGACATCTGCCTGAATTTCCTGAATGGGCACCGCAGGATGCAGTTGAGAACCCGTTATTGACAATGGCGACGGCATTCGGTTATGTCGGCGGATCTGTGATGGGGTACATCGTCTACGCCAATTGGGTCGGCATCCACCGCTGGGGTATGACCTCCCATCAGAACATTGTGGATGTGCGCCGACTCGCCGGTGAACGTGATAGAATCGATTACCTCCCTGAGCAACCCGAACAAGTAAGCCAACTCCGTAAAATCCTGGCACCGCTCCGTTGGGATATCGGCATGGGTGCAATCGTCCTCTTCATTGTGACGGGTGCTTTCATGATTTCAGGTGCGGCTGTCCTGTATGGCATGCAAAGCACCTTTGAAGGGTGGAGTTTGCTGACCGATCAGGCGAGCGTCTGGCAAAATATTCACGGCTCACTCGTCTGGGTGTATTATATTTGTATCATCGTCGCATTGTGGGGAACACTGCAGGCACTCCCAGAGATTTATGCCCGCGTGATGCAGGAGTTCTTTCAGGCGATCTGGCCCCAACACCAATGGAACTACGGGACGCTTCGCAAATGGGTCTGTCTCTACATCTTTGTTACGACGATGGTACTCATCTGGTTGAACATCCCATTTGACATTTTGACACAGATTGCTGGATTTATTTTGGCAAATTTTTCAATTGCTGTGATGATGCTTGCTGCGTTATATTTGAACGCTAAACTGCCGCGCGCGTATCGGACGAAGCCGTTTATGTTCGTCGGTGCGCTTATTTCGGCAGGGGTGCTTATTGTGTTTGCTGGAATTAGTGGCTGGGGGTTGTACGTCAAAATCTCCAAACTTCTCGCTCAATGGTTCTAATGAAGGTTGACCCCTTTCACGTAAAGGTATAAAATACCGTCAATAACTCTGAATCTTCAGAAGGAGATGGAACATGGCAGACATCAAAGATAAACTCGCGCAACTACAAGAAGAAGGTTTCGTTTTAATAGAGGGCGCGTTGTCTCCAGAAGAGACAGAACGTATTCGTCAGCGCATCAATTATGCACGCGAAATGGGGTGGGAAGAGGGCTTAAACGCCGTAGGGAACATGTGGTTTGATACCCTCTTGGATCGGGAACCCGATACCTACGATCCTCTCGTCGGGCATCCCAGTGTCCGTCCCTATTTGGAAGGGTTAATGGGCAAGCAGTGCCAGCTCCGAAGCCTACGGGCACACATCAATCCGGGGCCGTATCTCCAAGAGTGGCACATGGATTTTTACGGCTACTGGCAGGAGAAGCGATACGTCGAAGAACATCCGTTTGCGATGGCACCTGTAGGAATTAACACGACGTTCTATTTTCAGGACAACGATCCCGGTGAGGGACACCTCAAGTTCATCAAAGGCGGGCATCTGTCAGAACCACCGCATCTCTACCCGTTAGATCGTCCCAAATTTGAAGCGTGGTGTGAGGCGCAAGAACACGTGATCCTGCATCCGAAAGCCGGTGATTGTGTCCTGTTCATCAATCACATTCCACACCAAGGCGCGAAAGAACGCGACGATATGGAACGGAGCAACGTCGTGTGTCATTATCAGGTAACCCCGATGTATGAGGGCGTTTGGCATGTCTCTCGCCCGCGCGGTTATCAAGGCACATTCCCCTTCGCTTAGAGAGATGCCTTAGTTTTCAAGGGCGGGTGTGTCTTACATCCGCCTCAGTTTTTTTTAAAATATCCAAGGAGGCATCCAAGAAATTTTGGCAGTTAACCCTGATGCAAAACTGCCGACGGCTTGGGGACTTCTCAAGCAGAAATACGATGTCCGTGGTCAGTCAAATTGACTTGTGGTATCGCTGCATTCTTAAGACCGTGCCAATTTGGCAGACATTTGATAGGAATTTGGCTATTTCAAGCAATTAACGTTGGCATGAATATTGCAACTTATTCATTATAGTAGATTCCGTAAATACATTTACATTCTCAAACACCCCCAGTAGGTGCGGTTTCTAACCGCACCGATGCGAAGTGTAAAATTAATTCTAAAATCTACTATAAACGGGTGAGGTGTTGTCGGTGGACTTTCTGCTGTGGAATGTGTGGAGGCAGTGGAGAACGAGGAAATGCCTTATAACGGGTAGGTACGTTGTTGCGTAATCTGCCTGCCTTTGAAATTATTTATGCATAGGAGTATTGAGAAATGAGCAAAGTCATTGGAATTGATTTAGGTACAACAAATTCGTGCGTAGCCGTTTTAGAAAGCGGTGATGCCAAGGTCATCGAAAATACGGAAGGGAATCGGACTACCCCCTCTGTTGTCGGTTTTACCAAAGAGGGAGAGCGCCCCGTTGGACTCGTTGCTAAAAGACAAGCGATCACGAACCCGCAAAATACAATTTTTTCGATTAAAAGGTTCATGGGGCGGAAATTTAACGAAATAGGTAATGATGCTTCCCGCGTGCCTTATGAATTAAAAGCCGATACAGGCGGCGATGTCGCCGTGAACATCGACGGAAAAGATTATTCGCCCCCTGAAATTTCTGCTATGGTTTTGCGGAAGATGAAGGAAACTGCTGAGGCGTATCTCGGTGAAGATGTTACGAAAGCGGTTGTCACTGTTCCCGCTTACTTCAATGATTCCCAACGTCAGGCGACGGCGGATGCCGGTAAAATCGCTGGATTGGAAGTCGAGCGGATTATCAATGAACCGACCGCCGCATCGCTCGCTTATGGTCTTCAGAATGAAGGCGACAAAAAGATTGCTGTTTATGACCTCGGTGGTGGGACGTTTGACATCTCTATTCTGGAAATCGGGGACGGGGTTTTTGAGGTAAAAAGCACAAACGGCGATACACACCTCGGTGGCGACGATTTTGATCAGGCGGTTATCGACTGGATGGCGCAGGAGTTCCTCAGTAGCCAAGGGATTGATTTACGCACTGATCAGATGGCACTGCAACGGCTAAAAGAGGCGGCAGAGACCGCGAAGTGTGAACTCTCCAGTACACTACAAACCGACATCAACTTGCCTTTTATCACTGTCGATGCCAGTGGTCCGAAGCACCTGAACCTGACGCTTACCCGGGCAAAGTTGGAACAAATTACAGATAATTTAGTCCAACGTTCGCTTGAACCCTGCAGACAGGCACTCGCCGATGCGGAGATGCAACCCGCTGACATTGATGAGATTATCCTCGTCGGTGGTCAGACGCGTATGCCCAAAGTCCAGGAGGCTGTTGAGCAACTCTTCGGCAAAGAACCGCACAAAGGGGTCAATCCGGATGAGGTCGTCGCAATCGGTGCCGCAATTCAAGGGGGAGTCCTCGCAGGCGATGAAGAGGTTAAGGACATCCTCTTATTAGACGTTACACCGCTTTCCCTCGGTATTGAAACCCTCGGTGGGATGTTCACACGGTTGATTGATAGGAACACGACGATTCCTACTAAGAAATCGAATATATTCACGACTGCTGAGAACAATCAGACAGCCGTTGATGTCCATGTCCTCCAAGGCGAACGGGAGCAAGCGGTTTACAACAAAACCATTGGACGGTTCCGATTGGGTGAACTGCCACCTGCACCGAGAGGTGTTCCGCAGATTGAAGTGACCTTTGATATTGATGCAAATGGTATACTTAACGTATCCGCGAAAGATACAGCGACGGGTAAAGAGCAGAAGATTACCATTACCGCATCCTCTGGACTGAGCGAAGCCGAAATTGATCAGATGGTCAAGGATGCCGAAACGCACGCTGAAGAGGATAAGCAGAAACGGGAAGAAGTCGAAGCGCGCAACCGTGCGGATTCTCTGGTTTACGAGACAGAGAAAAACCTCAGCGAATTGGGAGACAAGATAGACGACGCTTCCAAGGAGAAGGTGAACGCCGCTGTTGCCCGTGTCAAGCAGGCGTTGGAGTCTAATAACAACGCCGAGATCCAATCCGCAACAGACGAATTAACGCAGGTCTGGCACGAGGTCTCTCAGTTGATATATCAACAAGCAGCAGAGGCAGATCCAGGGGCAGCTGCAGGCGATCCGTCCGCTGCTGAGGCGACAACTGATGCCGCTGACAGCGATGTCGTTGACGCTGAATATGAAGTTGTTGACGAAGATGAAAAAAAGGATAAAAGTTAAGCGGGCCCTCTAAATTGCGATTCCCTTGGTGTGATGTAGGAGGTTTCCACGATGGCTTATAGCAACTTTACTCTCGAAACAGTGGAAAAAGAATTTGAACTTGAATTGGTTGAACACGCCGGTATCTTTGCCGAAATCGAACCGGTGAGCCTAAGTGCAGAACTCACAAATGCGTTGGCGAGAAATGTGCCTTTAGCCGCTACTATAAACACAGAGAAAGCCCGCTCGGAACTGATTGTCTCCCCTGTTCTCGTTGAATTGCGGGAGAAATTTGATCGCAAAATTAGTCTTTTTTCGGGAATCGACTTCAACGTTGACGCTGAAAGTGGATTAACTGGTGTGTGTGATTTTTTGGTGAGCCTGTCGCCTCGGCAATCTTATGTAGAGGCACCTGTTATCGCGCTTGTTGAGGCAAAGAATCTTGATCTGAAACTTGGGCTTGGGCAGTGTGTCGCAGAGATGCTCGCTGCCCAACGCTTTAACACTGAAAGAGAGAATGACATCTCTTGGATTTACGGTGCCTCCACAACAGGAATAGAGTGGCAGTTCCTCAAGTTGCAAGGGAAGTGCTTACAGATTGATATCGCAACCTATACGATTGAGCGGTGCGACAGGATCCTCGGCACCCTCGCCGGTATGGTGGCACAAAAGGCGTGAGGTTAGACAGGCAATAGGGTTTATTATAGCACCCATCGCTCGATTCAACAGCGAATCGGCGTGATGGGTGCTTTTTTTCTTATCTATCTAATATCCCAACAACGCAATCCCTTCCCGATAGGTCGCAGCAGAATGCTGTAAAGACCCAAGTTCGTCATCAGTCAATTCGATCTCAAGAATCTCCTCCACACCGTTCCCACCGAGTTTAATCGGAACCCCAATATACAAATCGTCAATCCCATATTGCCCCGTGAGATGTGCAGAACAGGGCAGCAGCCGTTTCTTATCGAGAATAATGGCTTCCGCCATCTGTGCTAACGATGAACCCGCAGCGTAATAGCCACTTGTTTTGAGAAGGTTAACGATCTCAGCACCACCGTCCCGCGTGCGTTGTGCCATCGCTTCAATACGATCTTCCGGTATGAGTTGCGGAATCGGGATGCCGTTGACGGTCGTATAGCGCGGAAGCGGCACCATCGTGTCGCCGTGTCCACCGAGAACGAGCGCATGGATGTCTTCTACGGAAACACCGAGTTCAAGAGAGATGAAATAACGGAACCTCGCCGAGTCGAGTATGCCCGCCTGCCCGACGACGCGGTGTGAAGGAAATCCTGAGACTTTCCACGCGTGGTAGGTCATGATGTCCAACGGGTTGGTGAGCATCACAATAACGCAGTCTGGCGACTGTTTCACGACGTTTTCTGTGACGCTGCCGACGATATTGGCATTCGTTTGCAACAGGTCTTCGCGCGTCATCCCCGGTTTACGTGGGGAACCTGATGTAATAATTACGAGATCGGAACCTGCAGTTGCACTGTAATCGAGATCGCCGTCAACTGCGGCATCAAACAGTTCCACGGGCCCCATTTGTGCCATGTCCAATGCCTTACCTTGCGGGACCCCGTCAACGATGTCTATCAGGACGACATCCCCGAGTTGTTTCTGTGCGATCAGAAACGCCGCTGTTGCACCGACATTCCCCGCACCAATAACACTGATTTTTTTTCTTGCCACTTCTACCTCCAATGTGAAAATATACAGTTTTTATTCTTAAAATGACTTCTATTAATTATACCCAGAAATTTGGAAATAATCAAGTCTCTTGTAGGACTGGGATTTTCCAATACCGACCTCTTGCTCTTAAAATTCGCGTCATCAGATAAACACCGCTCCCTTCCAACCTTCCTCTTTTCCAACTTCCTAACTTGCTTTTTTTCACATTTTTCTGAACCTTTTTGCGATAACCTTCCCTCTATGCCCAAATCCGAACGGGTTATCGCTGAATGAACAACGATATAGCAACAAATTTAATTCGGAGGCTCCAAGCGGGAGATGATAGACATCTTCGTGCGTTGATGGAACACTACACCCCGCGTGTATGGCCCTTGATCCTTGCAGAATCGCGTAACTATGAAGATGCCATGGAAATCCTACAAGATACTTGGCAGGCGGTCTGGGAGAACATAGGCGGCTTACGGAATGTCAGCAGCTTCGGGGGATGGTTGCGACAAATCGCCTCTAACCAATGTAGACGGTATTACAACACCGCCTACCATTCGCGGGGCGAGCGTCCTTACGAGGATGAAGTGTTGACATACCACGCCGATCGGAATGCTTTCATGCTTTTTCGCGAGACAGAATTGAAGGCAAGGTTAGTTGAGGCAGTGCGACATCTACCGAATAAGCCTGAGTATCTGCGGGAAGTTGCGATATTGTTTTATCTTCACGATGTGTCGCTAAAGGAGATTGCGGAAGAACTTGATCTGCCACTTGGCACGGTCAAGCGCAAACTTCATGAAGCGAGAGGACTTCTCCGAAAAGAGTTCGGCGTGGAGCCTGAGTGATGAGAGCGGTGGCTTGGTTGGATTGTGTTTTAAGTTTGCTCAACCTTTCTGTTGGGCATAATACGACTTTCCAATTAAGGAGAAAAAGAATGTGTCAATATTCACGATTGATAGTACTGATTATGTTAATTACGCTGACACTTACACCAGCTTTGGTTTTCGCATTCGGAGCACGTTGTTCCGACTGTGGGGGCGCAGCGCATCATGATCCAAATGATTGTGTCAAATATGCTCATGCCTCTGATTGCTCTTGTTCGGAGTGTGTAGAAAAGCGTGAGTCTAGCTCTAACAGTGGTGGAGGATCGAGCTTGTGGAATGCTGCAAAGTCTTTTGTAGGTCTTCTTAAAGAGGCTCCAGTGATAAATGTGGTTATTGCTGTTGGTGAGACTATCTTTAATCCAGCCGTTAATAGGGAAATGGGGGAAACAACTCGAAACTCAGGTGGCTACATGGGTAATACCTATAATGGCGTAGCAGAACAATCTCAATAGAGAGAATTCTTTCTATCCTCACGGGCGGCATTGCTGCCCGTGCTATTTTTTATCTGACCATAAAAATCATAATCAAACAAACAATCAAAATCAATAACCCCAATGCTATCAAATGAACCTGAACAGTATCTTGGATTCTTCTTCGTTGAAAAACCCATGACATGGTGCTCCATGCCAAAAAAAGTGCTCCAAAGCACCGCAAATCCTCTGCTCCAGGATTTCTTCCAAGCAGTATACCGATAAACAATAACAGCGCACCGGCATCAAATATTCTCTCCTGAGTACGTTTTGAAGATGTTAAAACTCTAAATTTGATTTTTTTTTCTTTTAAACTATAGTAGACTGGAAGGACCAACAGACAACTTGTCAGTAGAGTGATCAAGGTTAGTATACTACTTATGCCTGTCCAAAAAGACTCAGCCATTAGAATACCTCCTTATAGCCTTATGAAATAACAGGATGTTTGAAGTGTCGCAGTGGTGTCAGTGTAAAATGATAATCAATGTTCACCCAGTGCGTTGGAATCAAATTTAGTTAACTAACTAACTGTTGCAATATGCTGTGGGGCGATTCGCGTTCACGTGAATCGCCTCGAGTAAATTTACGGGGTAAAAAGAATTGGTGCCAGATACATCCACACTAATAGTAGAACAGTTGCGGCAATGTGAAACCAAAGTTTGTCAATTTCAATTTTTTGCATCAACCAGGACATGCACGCCCATAAGAGCCCAAGAGAGCCAACCATTTGCAAAAGATGTGCTTCGCGAACACTCTTCAGTAGCCATCCAATGTAAGACATCACAAGGCACATATCAAATACCCTCTCTCGCCTGCGTTGGCTGCTTGTTAAAATTCGGAATTTCATAACATACTCCTTACTCTAAAAAATAATATCCTTGTCCCAGATCCTCCTCTTAAAGAGAGCAACATTCCCTGAAAATGTTCAGAAAAATGCAGAACTTCCTCACATCAAACAGAGGTCTCTACTACCACCATTTCTTACGTTTCGGCGGCAGCCGCCGCCACTGCCATATCCGCCAAGAATACATTCCTACGCAGAGAACACCTAAAATCAGGAGTTTCCACCATTCCACTGTTCATTAGTCATCATCCTTTTACCAGATGTTTGATGAGTAATATGGAGCTGACAACGCTGAGAAGGAGGACAAAATAGAAGGCACAGCGGAGGAAACGCGACTCCGGAAACTCCATTCTAAAAAGCAGCAACCGTAAAAACGCCATCCATATACTCGGCACCACCAAACAGAGATTCAGAATCGTATAGGCATCACCCAGGAAAAGGGTGATGAAAGCACCTGTGCAACATACACCTATTGTACCGAAGAAAATAATTTGCGCTTTTTTTGAATGTCCGAAGTCAATCATCTGTTTTTTGACAGCTTCGCGTTTCCTTTGCAGCTCGTCGTCCATTTGAAATTCCTACGGAGTACTACAGATTGAGAGGAGAGCGTTAGGCGAGGCACTAAGCCTCGCCTTGAGAGATTAGAGCTTAAGCATGGCGGGGTCCCATTGCGAATGCAGGGTTGTCCCCAAGGTTATCAATCAACCAACCGCGGAGCGGTACGTCATCTTCGGAGGGAACGTAGCGTCCGTTATTTCGGGTGGCGGCACCGAGGAGCTGCCGACGGATTGGACCGCACCGGTCGTAGAGTGCTTCAACGCTCATCTCGTCTTTTGGACGGATCCAGCGGTAGCCGTAACCGTAGAAGAGTGCTTTCCGAGTCATATCGGAGTGGTTCGGACTCCGGGAGTGCCAGAGTCTCCTATCAAACAACACGGCGGTTCCAGGCGCTACACAGACCGGCATCGCATCGTCAGGCACATCGTCTGCTGTCGCTTCGCGCGGGTCTCGTGCAATTTCAGCCATTGGAACGTCCATATCTGACAAATGACTGCCCGGACGGATATAGAAGTTACCGCGACCGGGTTCAGAGACATCGGTGAGGAAATACCCCACTTTCAGAGACAAACGCGGGCGTGGATTCGTCTCCAACTCGATATTAACGCGTCCGCTGTCTTGATGCCATTCCAGCCAGCCTTCACCCGCTTCGGTGTCAGGTGCCGCGGGGGGTTTGATGTGCATGTGGGCATGGTAGAGGTAGATATTCCAACCCAAGATGCCCCAGACTTTCGGTAACGTCGTCGGTAGATCGACGAGATTTAAGAGTGCGTCATCGGCACCGAGGAAATCCGACCAGCCCCAATGTGAACCCGGCGTTGCTCTGCCATTGGCAAGTGCTTTGTTATGCAAGGTATCTACAGCATTGATTAGCTGTTCGCGCATCTCTGTAGAGAGAGCGTTCGGGACGTATAGATACCCGTGTTCTTCAAAAAAGGTGCGTTCTTCTTCTGTGATGAGGTGGGCAAGGTATTTTTCAGGTGCAGCTTCCATGCCCATATTAAGAAGTTCCTTCATAGTGATTCTCCTTAGCAGTGCTGTTGCCTGTTCTGAATAGTTGGATATATCGGGGGTTAAAAACCCCTCCCACAACAAGTTAGCGTACGTACTGTGCCAGGTATTCGCGTGAGCGGCGCAGACCGTCAGATTCTGCTTCCCATGTTCGCCAATAGCGGTAATCTTCGAGTTCCACGCTAACGATACCGTCAAAACCTTCATCTTCTAAACGTTGAACGACTTTCAGCCAATCGACGATACCATCGCCAGGAATGGTATACCGCCACCAATCTTCACCGAACCCACGAGCATCACGGAAACTCGGTCCCAGATTACCGTGCAGATAGAGTGCTTCTTCGTCGAAGTCGGTATCTTTGCCGTGGACGTGTTTAACATAGGATGCGAATTCGTCAAGCGCGCGGAGGTAATCAATGCCGATTCTGACGAGATGGGACGGATCGTAGTTGATTCCCAAACCCGGAGAGGAACACACCTCGAACATCGCACGCCACATCTCTGGTGTGCAGCCGAGGGCAGGATAAGCAGGTCCGGGACCCGGCCACCCTTCAATCGCGATTGTCACATCCTTAGATGCCGCAAACTCAGCGATCGGTGGGATAGTATCCTTCCAAATCTCAAAGTTTTTGGCGCGACCGAGACTTGCATCTTCGGGTACGAAGACACAGAACATGATATGCACATCGTTGTCAGCGGCGGCTTCGATAGCGTCCTTTGCTGCTGAAGCACCGGCTTTCTGCTTGGATTTCTTAGGGCTGAGTAGGTCTCGGACACCGGGGAGGTCCGCACTGCCGATCGCGAGACCGGCATCCCGCGCGGTTTGAACAATTCCGGGTGTAACTTCTCCAATATCAACGGCTTCAAACCCGTTGTCTGCACACCATTTACAGAAATCTGCAAAAGGCAGTTGACGGGCTGTGCCGGGGATACGTAATCCTATTTTCATAGTCTCTCCAATATATCATCGATTATCAATTAACGCATTTCTACAAAAAATTGTTTCCGCTGGTGTAAAACAAGCCTTGGTAAATTGTTACAGAAACTCTTTTAACTGACAACCAACAACCAACAACTAACAACTAACAACCATTAAAACCCCATGAGTCCACAGCAGCGACGGCAGACAGGCATCGGCCCATCATTACTCACGGACTGCCGGAACTTCATCGCCTTCTGGTTGTTCCACATATCGACAGCCTTATCTGTTTTGATATTGCCGATGATGTAATCGTGGTAATCGCGGCAGAGGCTCACATCGCCGTTGCTGTCAATCTCCATCGTCATATAGATACTGACACACTGGTTATAACCGAAGGTCTGCTGGTGGTCGGTATAATACCGTTGAATTTCGCCACGTGTATTGAGGCGTGGCATCATGATAGGCGGACATTTCTGCTGTTTTTCGGAAAGGCTTTCCATCTCTTCAAATCTGTCAAGAATGACCCCATGGTCGAAGTCCTTCCACGTCCCTATCCAACCGTAATGGGTTTGTGGCTTAAAACCGAAACGGCTCTCAAAGTCTTCCGTGTGTTCCTGTGCCGATTCCGAGTCTATCCACCATGTCAGATAGAAGATCTGCGCATCAGCGTATTGGCTCGTGAACTTGTAGAGGTCTACAACAACGTCAATGTTATACATCGTAACGCAGCTGAGCGGAATAATATAAGGAAACTTGACATTCCGCTTCTCTTTTTCTGCGCTGAGTATTTCTAACGCAGCCTTGACATCTTTAAAGTTGTCGTAGTTTGCGGTTAGACCCGGACGTTGTGTATTGTGAATTTCCTCATTCGGTCCATCAACGCTCAAGTAGATAATTTTACAGGTTTCCAAAATATCTTCAGCGCGTCTGGCGATGTGTGTCGCGTTGCTAACGAGTGATATCGGCATTCCACGATCCTTGATGTAGTGCATCAATTCGATGATGTCAGGGTAAAGCATCGGTTCGCCACCCCAGATGTACCACACAGGAGACCAGCCTTCATCCACAATCTGGTCCACGAGGTCTTTATAGACTTCGACTGGGACCTCGCGCTGCTTGAGCTCTTTCATGGATTTTCCGAGGAGGTAGCCGTTATCGCCCCATTGTCCGCAGGAATGGCAACGGAGGTTACACATATCGGTAATGCGGAGACTCACCAGTTGGATAGCGTCGCCTCTACCGTGTTTTGCGCCGAGCGGATGTCGCCAGTTGAAACTTTCCTTAGCGAGTTGGTAGCGCGCGAACTTCCTGGAGGTATCCCAATCTTCCGATATAGCACTCGAAAGTTCATTGATAAAAAATCGTGGTGAAATTCGGCTACGTAGTGCCATTAATTCTCCTTTTTTTCTCGCAGTTTGCTGTTAGCAAATAGCAGTCAGGTCTATGGCTGCTGGTCTATGGTTTATGGCTATTCGCCAACTGCCAATCGCTAATTGCCAACTGCCAATTGCTATTCGCTATCTGGTTCTTCTTTGACCAATGTAAGTGCCGCAGAGTTCAAACAATAACGCTTACCTGTCGGATTAGGTCCGTCATTAAAGACGTGTCCGAGATGTGCGTCGCACCGACTACAGACGACTTCCGTGCGTGGCATAAAAAATATGCTACGATCCGGTTTGGTCTCAACAGATTCGGGCGTAATAGATTCCCAAAAACTCGGCCACCCTGTCCCTGAATCGTATTTGGTCTCCGAGCTAAAAAGTGGACTGCCGCAGCAGATACAGTGATAGGTCCCTTGCTCTTTGCAATCGTGGTATTGCCCCGTGAAGGCGCGTTCTGTCCCTTTCTTCCGGGTTACCTGATACTCTTCCTGTGAGAGTTGTTCTTTCCATTCTTTTTCTGATTTAACAACCTTTTCTACACCCATTTTTTACCCCTTACGAATGTGCCAGATTTCTTTGAAAAATACTATGCCATATTTTCAAAAAAAAAACAAGACTGTTTTCATGGCATGCTGGTCAACGGTTGAAAACTGAAAACCATCATTTTTCTCGTTTTGGCTTAACCCGTCCTAAAACTTTACATTTTGTCGCCGACAAGATTTCGTATCGCACGCCACCCCACGTGATTTTGCGTTGGAAGACTGCATAGAGAGCATTGATACCGCCGAGGAATACCGAAATTGAAGTGACATAAGAGGTTATGCCAATTGTTTCCCGCATCTTAGGCATTTCACGGAGCCATTGCGGTAGATTTTTGGTGTAGAGTCTGTAACCAAATGCTTCCAAAAAAGGGATGAAGACAATAGGGAGTAGCCCTTCACGAAAGAATAGAAATGGAATTGCCCCAAACACGAAGATGCCTTTCGGTAGAAGCACAATGAGGCTCGCAAGCCACTGCCTCCAGAGTCCCATGTGAAGGGTCATAATCATCTGGCGATTCGTAAATTCAACGATTTGATGCCATCTGCGATTCGCAGTACGCGTAATGGCTACGCAGTCTGGGACAAAATGCACCTTGCGTTTGACATCTTTCATCGCAAGCGTGGTATTGTGATCTTCGATTGTTGCCTCTTCCCAGCGTTGAAGGATTCGGGCTTTTTTGAGCATTTCGCGTCGAAATGCGTTAGAACCACCCCACACCATTGTATGCGAATGGTCCCCTTGGAAACTCATTTGGAAGTTTACCCAAATGGCTTCCACGAGGGACGCGAGGTTCCATGTTTGTGGGAAGTAGAACCGTCCACCGACAGTTGTTCCTATGTCTGATTCTTGGAGTGGAGTAACAAGGAGTGTTAACCAATCTTCTCGGATAGCGACATCGGCATCCACAAAGGCAATGACTTCGGTATCGTCAGGGAGTTTTTCTATCGCCGTCAGCAGGTTCTGAACCTTTTGCGAGCGTGGGAGGTTGTTCTCGACGATGTTCGGTGCTAAGAGGACATGAATATTCGGGTGCGATTCGGCAATCTCACATAGGTGGGGATAGGAGGCATCGTGCCCTGAGTCCGCTTTTTCATGTGTGACAAAGAAGACTTCGTACACACCCGCGTAGTCTTGGCGTAAAAGACTTTTAGCGTGTTCTACCGTGTCAGCGTCCCACCCATAGTGAGGTGCGATGATCGCCACCTTTGGTGTATAGGGTGGACGTTCTGCGTTACGTTCACGCCGCGCGTACCAAAAAGAACGGCTGATGATGAGTAACTCAAGGATAAAGAGGAAATAGGCGGTTGCGATAATGTACGTCTGCATAGCGTTCAATCGTCTACTGTTCCGAGGTCCGGAGCAGTGCAAGCGTCGTTTTCAATTTTGGAACGAGATCCGCATTAAGGAGAAAGATTAAACCGGGTTCATGTTGAAGTCGTGCGTAATAATGCCCGGAAGTGTCTGGGTTGCCGATTTGCAAGGTATAGACTTTTTGATTCCCTAACTCAACAGTTAGCTGCACGTGCGGATTGCTGAAACCTGTGATGTCATCCGTAAGGACAGGATTGCTCCCAACATAAGCGTCTGCCATTAGAGTGTCGAGTTCGTAGATGATGGCGTTTACCGTTATATTATTCGCTGCCTCTTTCACGGGTGCTGTAAGTCGCCAACTCGTTCCGAGACGTTGACATGTGAGAGGTTCTGTGTCCTCGCTACGCAGCGTAAGTCGGATTACATCGTCAATGTGGAAATTGAGGATTTGCTTATCTCGTAACCACGCTGTACCGAGTGCAATCTTATCAATGAGTGCCCGTTTAACACGGACGATTTGCGATGAATGCTCCGCTTTGACGTAGACAGTTCTATCTTCCGCGGTGTCTCCAATCAGCAAAATAGTTGGCTTTTCTTCACCGCGCTGTGTAAATGCAACCTTGATTGACGGTGCTGCTAACCCATACGTCTGTAGATTTTTAGCGGATGATTCAACAAAGGCAACGGCTTCGAGCGAGTCTACGCCAAAAAGTAGGTCATCCACTGCCTTTGCATCTGCCTTTATTTTTCCTGTCGGTGTTTGCAATTCCCATATATTATCATAACCTTTTGTGCAGACAGTGTCTTGTTCCCCGTTTATGGAAATAACGAAACGGTTTGTAGCAGTCCTTTCAAAGTCGATAACCCGCTTATCGCGTAAGTCAAAAACGGATTTGTTGAGAAGGTGATAGATGTCATCAGGGACAATGGAGATTGAGTGAGGACCTTCAGTATATTGGCTATTAGCCTCCAAGACATCAAGAGCTTCTTTACTGATGGCTGACGGCTGACGGCTGACGGCTAACTTAACATAGACGTGTCTGGGACTCCCGGTTTCTGTCGGGAGTGTCGAACCGACGTCAAGGGCATAGGCCCGATCTGTATCTGTGAGTTTCACTTGGATACGCGGTGCCCCTAATCCGTATGTTGTTAATTCGGATGAGGAGATTGTATCTGTGTTATCTACCTCAAAGGTCACCACTTGCAATAGAAGCAACTCCGAAAGAATCCGTTCAATTTCTTGAACATCCGCCTTCACCTCAATTGGGGATGTAAGGTGCCACGTGCCACCTTGCTTTTCACAATTCACGGTTCTTGATTGCGAAGATGAATCGGCATCTTCAGATTTAAACGTAATATTAGACACTGTTTCCGGGTTGAATCTAACAACTGACCGGTCTCGAAGATCGGTCGGTGATTTCGTCAGATCATCAAGCGCACTGGATTCAATTAAAAATATGTGCGTTTCTGATTTCTCCTTGATGTAAACTGAGTAGTTAATCGCTTTACTGCCGATGAAGAAGGTCGCTGCCGGATGAGTGCCATCCGTCCAAAGTGAAAGCGTGATGTTCGGTGTATCGAGTCCATACTGTGTCAACTCTGGTACTTCAAGCGTGTGTTTGACGCGTTTGTTGAGAATATCGTCTAACATTTGCTTCACTTTTTCGTTGTCAGCATTTGCCAGAAACGGAGTCTGTAGTTCCCAATTTCTATTTACCTCTCTGACCAACTTCAAATTTTGATATGCTGCGTCTGCGAACAAAAGTTCTATTTGTTGTAAGCTGTCACGGGCTATACCGTAGACCTCATGAATTGGGGGTTTTTCGTCTGTTGACCCGTTATCCGTCGGTTCCTGAAAGAATAGAAAATACGCGCCAGCAGTGCCTACGAGCAGAATGATAATGACCAAGGTCGTCCGAAAATTCACACGTCTTCTCCTTTACGACGTTGCCACCAGACAACTAACCCAGCAATAAAGACGATTGCAGGTATCAGAAAAACAGAGATTATTTGTACGAGTTGGACATCTTGGACACGCATCTGACGCAAAGCCTGCTTTTGTAAATCGAGGGGACGAATCGCAATGAGGTCCTCCTCTAATGTGAGCCAATTGATTGTCGCTAAAAAGAGGTCGCGATTTGCCTCTCGGAGGGCGGCATTCACTGCGAAATCTGAATCCCCGAAAACGACAATCCGGGTGGAAGCACCTGTAGCTTCATCTTGATTGTTGCTGTCAATCTTCTGTTCAATCGCAACAGCGACAGATACCGGGGGCGCGGTATCCACACCTGCAGTGTAATTGAATTCAGTGCTGAAAGTGCCGTCAGGAGTGCGCTCGGTTTCACCCCAACTGTCTTGTGTACCACCCACGGTCTTCGCGAGGGATTTAACGCTGAGGTTTGCCGGACTATCAGCAGCCGGTGTAACCGAACGCGTTATCGGAAACGCTACAAAATCCCGCATGGCACGTGTAATCTCGTGTAATTCAAATCCCGGCACAGGGGCACTCGGTCCAAATAGCGGAACAAAGTCTGTTTCATCGATGACAAAATCGTTTCCTATCGTGATCCCCCATCTTTTCATGAGACGAACGAGTCCCCTATTTGCGTCTTCTGCAGAAGTAAGTGATGGGTCTAACATGAGGAGCAATTTTCCGTTCCGTGCTAAGTATTTCGTTACTATATCGAGTTCATGACGACTTAAGGCGGTTTTTGGACCCGCGATGACAAGCACTTCACAATCCGCTGGAATGTCTGGTTCCGTCAAAAGCGAGAGCGAGAATGCAGCGTAATTCTGATTCTCCAGTTCGGCGCGCACGCTACTGTATCCTTCGGTGTTAAAATCCTCTATTTCATGTTCTTCATGACCGACAAGAAAGTAGATTTTTTTCGTTTCGTCCTTGATGAGTTTGAGGATCGCACTCGTGAATTTCTGCTCTTCAATCGTTGTTACCTTTTCGTACCGCGTGTCGCTTTCAAAAACTATTGTTCCGTCTACTCGAATATCGTACTTATTGCGAAGGAGTTGGTCGATGTACGGATCGGCGTAGGAGACGGTCACGAATTGGGTTTCGTATGTATACAATTCTAACATATCTCTGGCACGTTGCTGGTTTTGGGCAGGAACGTTTTGTCCCAAAAATGCCGTGACACGGATGTCTTTGTCAACGGTTTTGAGAATCTTCCGCGTCTGTTCTGATAAGGTATACAGTTGGTTAAGCGTAATATCTACCCTTTTATCAAAACGCTGTACAACAATAGCATTTACGAAGACTGCGATACCGATAACGCCGAGAATGCTCAACGCAACGTTGGCACCATAACGGGCTTGACGACTGACGAAGAAGTCCATGACCGCCGAAAATCTCAAGCGAACAAAGATAATGAACGAGACGAGTGCGAGGAGCAGGCAAATCCAAGAGGCGAGTCGCGCTTGGAAAATCCAGTTGGCGATCCCAACAAAAGTAAAAATTAGGGTAAGCACTCCAAAAAGTGGGGCTGCAATGCGTTTGTTAGTTTCCATGTCTTATCTCCATTTTGACGATTCGATGGACTTGAACGTCGCAAACAGGCAAACACACGTGAAGCTAACATAATAGACGACATCTCGCAGAAGAATGACACCACGCCCAAAATCGGCATAGTGTTCAGGTAGTGACAGGTAGCTGAGAAATTGTCCAATTGGACCCCCGCGGGCTGAGAGCGCACCGATGACCCAAAGCGTTATCAGAATGCCGAAACTCGTGAGTGCCGCAACGAGTTGGTTTCTGCACATTGACGACATGAGCAGCCCCAGTGCGAGGAAGGAGGAACTAATCAGGATGATGCCCAAGTAACCCGTTAGCAACGGACCTGCGTCGAGGTATCCAAAACGTCCTGCAAGTAACGGGAATAGAAGCGTTAAAGCGAGCATAATCAGTACAAGCGTACAACTCGCCAGAAATTTACCGAGAACGACCTGTCCGTCTGTAATCGGAGACGTGAGTAGGAGTTCAATCGTTCCGGATTTCCGTTCCTCGGCGAAGAGTTTCATTGTTAACACGGGTGTAAAGAAGAGTAGAATGATCGCCATATTGCCAAAGAGGGTCTGCATCACATCCGCACCCGTTCCGCCGATGTTGCTTGTGCTAATTAGCAAAATGGAGAAGAGGAAGCCTGAAATCGCTGTGAATACGAAACAGACGAAATAGGCGATCGGTGAGACGAAATAGGTGTAGAGTTCTTTTGCGCAAACGGCAAGGATATTTCTCATTGTTGCTATTGGCTATTCGCGGTTCGCTATTCGCGGTTTGCTATCTGCTAAATTGCTTCCGAACTTTTCCAACGAAAAAGGGACCGAGCGATTCAATGTATTTGGTCGTCTGTTCTGTTCGGCGCATATCCTGTATGAGCCGTGATAACGGGTATAATTCGGGACCGACTAACCCGATAACGAATTCATTGTCGTTGGTATCTAATCCGAAACAGGCGAGCCGAATGTCACTGGCATGCCCACCCGCAGCGTAGCTGCGGCCGAGCATAGCGTGTTCCCCTAAGATTCTGCCTTGTTCACGGCGTTCAAGTTGATAGAATTCTGGTTTTCGACGCAATGGATACCAAATCGCCCACGGGAAATTGGGATTCAAGACGTTTCGGAGCGGTTTGTTGATAAGCCACTCCTCTAAATTCGGCTCTCTACCGCTTGAATAGGTGCGACCGAGCATCGTCATTTCTGGACGATACGAAAGCAGGTAATTTTGTACGTTCACCAGTAGAAGGCGCGACTCCGTTTTTAGCACTCCCGGATCTTCTGCAATAAGAAGCACACCGACACCTATTGGATGATTCAAATCGTCATATAAAACGGCGTTTAGACTGTCTTTTTCACGCACTTGATGTTCAAGTATTTGACTGACGGACTGTGCGTCTAAGCATTTTGAAAAGACATGGAGTTGAAAATATAGGCGTTGATCACCAAACTGCGGTTCTCCCTCAATCGGCGCACCGGTTTCTCGGATATCTATCGGTTCATGCGGCTGAGTGTG
The DNA here is from genome assembly GCA_028820845.1 of Candidatus Poribacteria bacterium. Taxonomy (NCBI): domain Bacteria; phylum Candidatus Poribacteria; species Candidatus Poribacteria bacterium. Next base: position 10,699 of record JAPPII010000062.1, on the reverse strand, counting down.
CATAGTTGTTTTTATATATCCTTAATCTAACTTTACAGACTTTAGGGACACTTTACGGACTTTAGTTCACTTTTTGGTATACGATTCACGAATCCACGCTTCGAGGCGTTCATCCGGGTTTTCCACGACTGCCTTTGGAAGGGTGAATGTAAATTGCCCTGTATTCTGCTTGATGAGGTTCAGACCGTGTTGGTAACTTTCGAGGCGTTCATCGCATATCTGCGCTGTCGATTTTTCTTCGGCGATCGCACGTTCGCAGATAAGGGCAGTCGCTTCGGGGTCAAACTGAATTTGCAATTGATGCTCGGCATAAAACCGTGCTTCATACCGACGCACCTGCTCGTGCATCACAATGTTCCGGTTGTAGTCGGCATCTTCAATAATGCGCTTTAGTTCGGTATCTGGATCATCGACAACCTCAGCGGTAATAACAAATTCGCTAACACCTGTGGACGGGAGTTCAAATTTGTAGTTGCGTAAGACCTTTTCACAGACCGTCATCAAGGCGCGCGCCCCTGTTTTCTGTTCAATGGCTTTTTCAGCAATTCGGTGTAGTCCACTGTCTGCAAATAGAGCCGTAATACCGTAAGCGCGAAAGGCGTTTTCATATTGTCGAACAATTGAGCCTTCAGAGTGTTTCAGAATGTGGAAAAGGTCATCAACTTCCAGTTCTGTGCAAACGACATGTACGGGAAGGCGTCCGATGAATTCAGGTTCAAAACCGAAGTCGATGAAGTCTCGCGGTGTAACGTGTCCAAAATAGTCTGCTGCGTCCTCACTTTGACTCACTACCGCTGCGTTGAACCCAATTCGGCTTTGATGCAACCGTTTTTTAATAATTTTTTCTATACCCGTGAACGCGCCGCTGATGATAAAGAGGATGTGGCGCGTGTTAATAACCTCTTTTTCGACTTTGCCGCGTCTCTGGAATTCCATCGCCGCGCGCATCTGTGAAGCGACATCGTTTCCAGCGCGTAGGTCTACTTCAGTCTCCTCCATCAACTTGAGGAGTCCAATCTGCACCCCACGTCCGCTGACATCACGCCCAATGATATTCGGCGGTGTCGCGATTTTATCGGCTTCATCGAGATAGATAATGCCGTATTGTGCTAATTCGAGGTTGTCTTCGGCTTGTGCCACCAGTTCCCGAATTAAATCGTCTACATTCGCACCGACATAGCCGGTTTCGCTGAATCGGGTGGCATCGGCTTTGACAAACGGAACGCCGATGAGTTTAGCGATATGTCTAATGAGATAGGTTTTACCGACCCCCGTTGGACCGAGCATGACGATATTCTGTTTTGAGTAATCGGTATCGGCAGCCTCTGGGTTTTCGTGGCATTCTCGGACGTGGTTGTAGTGGTCACAGACAGCAATCGCGAGTGCCTTCTTTGCCTCGTCCTGTTTAATAACATATCGGTCGAGATATTTCTTGATTTCCTTCGGTTTGAGATCAAACTTCAGATCGAAAGTCTTTTTAGGTTCCGGCTCTTCGGTTTGCGCTTCCGGTTTTGCTTCGCTCGCAGTGGCGTTAATCAGACGGACGCTGCCGCCATACTTGCGTTGAACGAAATCTTGGAATTCTTGTTCAATCTCTTCGGCTGTGGGTATTTTTTTATTTGTATTCATGGCTTTATGTAATTTCTATTGGTGTTCTGTTCACCTTAAATTTAAGGGTTGGTTTGTAGTAGTGCGATTTATCGCACGTTCCGAACGGGCAATGAATTGCCCTACTACTAACAGTATCGTCTCCGAGTTGAAACTGGATAGACCATTAGGATGTTGTTCTTGTTAATTCGCGACGAACAATCTCAGTACCAGCAACCATCGCTTTCAGTTTGGCTGCCGCCGCCCATCGCGCCGTTTGGCTGAAACCGCAATCTGGGGTAATAGCAAGTTTTTCAGGACGTACGTGCTTGAGTGATTCGCGCAGGAGTTCGGCGACATCCTCTGGTGTTTCCACATAGTAGTTTTTAACGTCGATTAACCCTACGGCAAGTTCTTTGTCGTTCGGGAATTCACTCCACAATGCGATTTCTGCCATCTCGCGATTCGCAAATTCGAGGGCAAGTTGGTCGAAATTCGCTTCAAGGATGTGTGGAAAAAGTGGACGATACGAACGCTTGCCGACGGCTCTCCCGCGGTAGTTGCCGAAACAGATATGCAGTCCAATCTTTGCCGAAACGTCTTCGAGGGTGTGATTGAACAACTTCACGAACTCCTGTGGACGGTCGGGGTAAACAGCATAGGAAGGTTCATCGAGTTGGATGAATTCTGCGCCTGCTGCGACGAGCTGCCGGAGTTCTGTGTTAATAATCTCAGCACAGGCGTAGGCGACTTCGAGCCGTTCTTTGTAGATGCCTCCGGTCTGGATTCGTCCAGAGAGCGTGAATGGACCGGGACACGTCACCTTGAGCGGTTTTGTTGTCTCGTTTTTCGCGAATTCAAATTCAGCGAGAATACCGAGGCCATCAGGTGCGACAAGCGGGACAGACGGCAACCATTTGCCACGTTGGTCGTGTCCGTCGGGTCCCTGTGTTCTCGGCGCAGGGAGTTCCTCTAATCCCGTAAACCGTTCATAGAAACCGAGCACAAAGTCCTGCCTACGCATCTCACCCTCTGTGATGATGTCAACACCGGCGCGTTCTTGATCCGCAATGGCGGTGCGAACTGCGTCGTCAAGCGTTTCGTTGATGTCGGTTTCGCCAAGTTCTCCGCGTCCGATGGCTTCTAATGTCACACACAACCAACTCGGCGGTGCATAACTCCCAATAGTACTGGTTGGTATCAAAATGTCCGATTCTATCATAAATTCCTCTTGTTGTCCTATCCTCCAACATTCGCATAGAAAAACGGTGGCATCGTCAAGGCAACCACGTCATCTTCCCCAGAGATTTCGCGTGCCATTGCGAGCGCATCGTCTAAGTTTTTCGCCCAATCAACACCTAACCGTTGCGCCACCCGCGGCTCTTTTGGACCCACAAGAATGACCTTCGCGAGATATTTCAGCGGATACGTCGCCCAATACCAAACTGTGAACGGGTGGAAACCGTGGTGCGCAAACTTGTTCCGATAGCAGTCGATTAAATACGGATCCTTCGCGTATTTCTCCTGAAACTTCTGTTGCATCTCAAACGGTTCTGTTGTCTCAGCGAGCACCTCATCGTAGAACATCTTATAGGCAACGTGATACGCTTCATGAAAGATTTCATACGTTGGATTCATGATGATAACAACCCCATTCTTTTTGATGATAGGTTTATTATAGAACCAGTTGAAGACGTATCCCAAGATGTCACTGACCACCAACACAGGATTGATACGTGCATCAACGGCGTAGGGACTCATATCGGGCAATCCGAACACCAATGTGCTGAACTGGCGCGGAATGTCTACTGTTAATTGTTCCTTCATGGATGTCAACGTTCTCTCGTGGACTGCATCGATGTCGCCCGCGTTAATCTGTATCGGTTCATAGTCTGTCCGGACGCTCTTGAGAATTCCGTAGCGAAGCGATTCAGGCAGGAGTGATAAGGTTGCGGGTGTAAAGGTTTTCAAAACCTTCTCTGCGATGTTGCAATCCCCGTTCGGTTTCCCAACGTAGCGTAGATGAAACGGATAGATTGCACCGTTCATTGCGGCTTCGAGGACCAAGATCGGTGTCTCTTTCTGAATGAGGCGGCTCATCCGTTCGATACAGGCATGCATGTGTGAGCCTTCGGGTTGCATCACATGCGGACTTTCTGATGTCATGTGTGGCGAGTGGTGCGGCGCGATAGAGTTATACGTGCCGAGACCCACCGCTACAGACTTATGTCCACCGTTGAGCGGAATCTGTATCATATCGACATAAATCACCAGATCGGCTTCAAGCACTGCCTTATCCGTCTCGACTGTTTCATCTTTTTCCGTTTTCCCGACGTAGACGATCTGTTCAGGGTCTTCGGCATCGAAGTTTCGGAGTTGATGCGGATAGAACGCGTCCATAATGTTTTTGCCGAGCATATAGGCGAGTTCGTGTTCTTTCATCTTTCGGTGCAGCGCAACGGCACACATCAGTTGGATATTCTTTTTCTCCACGCCGTACCCGTCCAGCATCTTCAGAAGCGTCTCAATCATAATCTGCCGCATATCCGGTTTTTTGGTAAGCGGAAAAGGTTGACAGTTGTCGTCGAACAGGATGAGGACCTTTGAGTTGCCGTTGACGAGTTCACGGAGCGGTGACATCTCAAGCGGGTTTTCAAAGGCGTGCTGCGTGTGTTCACTGAGTGCGTCGCGCTTAATGCCCGGCAGTGGTGGCTTCGCGTAGTAGACCTCCGAATTATCGGGCAGTTTCGCGTTGATAAGGTGGTTTCCGAAGTAGGTGAAGTATTTCATGCGACGGTTTTAACTGATGTTGTTTCACTCCTAATTTTATTCTATTTTAGCATAGTTTATGCGGGTGTTGCAAATCTTTTTGTGAAATTATCGGGATCAGGAGGGATAGGATTTTGGGATTTGTAGGATCCGATCGTTAGCGATCAGTGGTCGGTTATCAACAAACCTCCGAGGGTTTGTTCATTGAGGTACACCTTGAAGAGGTGGTAAGTCTGATTCATTAAAATCAAGCGTAAAAGTCCGGGAATATTCTTTGCCTTGTAAGTCCTCGTAGGTAACATCAATATCGACTGACACTTGGCTCAAATCAACAGATTCAGTTAACCGGCTGACTTGATTACGCTCTATTTTCTGTCCAGGGGCCAGGAGAGTGATTCCCTTATTAAGAAACCCAATCTGATTGAGGGGTATCCCTCCGTGAGGCGTGAAATCAACGGGGACTCCAAACTTGATTTTACGGGCAACTCCTGTACCTACGTTTTCTACACAAAGTGTAGCCACAGTGGTTTCAAAAATGCTTTGGTGTAACTCTTTCTCACTTACAAGACCGCTGATTACCTTCTCACGAAGTAGATAAACTATAATTTCAGGTTTGTTGGCAGTATCTACGAGTTTCCTTGTCAAATAGGCGTACCAACCCGTGATGATTACCAGCACGAAAGTCGAAATTACAGTAAGCGCGCCACTGTTGTCATTCAACCACTCCATTATGAATTCAGGTCTCCATGGCTATATTCTTTACTTCGCTCCGAATGACAGAATCTGTTTCACGGTTAACGACGCGAAACTCAATTTGAATTTGACCACTTTCATCGGCATAACGGAGGATGTTCGGGTCGTTAACATTAACCTGCATATACTCGTTGACATAACATTCCACAACGATGGGTTCATTCCTGTCGTTTGGATATGTTATTTTTACATTTTTATGGAATTGTTGATCGTTCATTGTATTATCCCCTCTGGACGGTTCCAGTGGTCCTCACGAGGTGTTGGGGCATTATTCGCCATGATGGTTTCCTAAAAAGTAAGTTAATCTTTCTATAGAATAAGGCTGTCTATCATGATTATATCTTAACATATTCCAAAGCGAAAATCAATACATTCGTAGAGCTCATTTCCCCCATTTTTTGTTGTCTGGCGTGCTGATAGGTATGTGTGTGCAAAAGTATGGGAAAGTATGGGAAAATCTGATACAGATGGCAGACGGCTGTCAGCAGATATTCTTAAGATGAACAAAATTAGACTACCTATCCGCGCTCGTATTCCTCTAAACTATAGTATGTCTCCCCTGCTGCAAGGGCCTCGCGAATATCTTCAAAGGTATTGAATGCTTCATCAAAGTTAGTAAATTCGGCAATAACGCGTTTGGAACCATCCTGGGCAGTTAAAACGAGTTGGCCTTTACCAGGATCTTCCCCTTCTACACGCAGGTTTTGGTACTGATCGAAGTTTATGATTTCCAAGTCATCCGTAACGATGTACATAATAGTTCTCCTTATATCAACCCGGCAATAAACGATACCCAATACCCGTAAAAAGCCCAACAACGATCCAGATGCCCCCAATAAAGCACTCCCCTAATACAACACCCAAAACGAGTGGACGGAGTTTCCGATACTGCGCAACACCGCCAAACTTCAAAACAGTGTATTTCAGAAACCAACCGATGAAAAACGATCCCCAAAAACAGTAAGTCGCATAACTCGTCATCATGAGGGAACCGATCGGATGCAATTTCCACCAGAGATAGTGGTGGCGCATCCAGAGCATCCCGAACATCATAGCACCACCGAAGATGAACGAACCCAGCCGCTCTAATTCAATACCACTTGGATGTTGGAGGATGCTTGTGAGTCGGTTAAATGGAACCGTTGTAGAGATCATATACGTCCAGTGCTGTAGATTGACTGCACCGTACCTGTAGCCGAGATCTATAGAGGAATAGTAGGAGACACCCATTGCTAAGACGATTGCGATTCCCATCGCCAGTAGAAATGGACGTTGTTTGAGACGCAACGGTTCCGCAAGTTTAAAGTTGTTCATCACACTCGGCATCAGGATTTCACGCATGTCAAACATCAAGACACGTTCGTAGGCGACAAACGTCCAACTCGGTGCGTTTACACGCGCACTCCCGAAAAGTGTAATCAGATATTCACCCGGCAGAAAGGAATAAAGCACAAACAACAGTCCGCCATTGGCAACCATCCATGTCATAACTGTTGTCAATCCGAGGAAAAGAACTAAAATGAAAAGCGCAACCCAGAAACTCATACCACCACTGGCACATATCAGACAGAGTGCCAGGATGCCGAGAACCATTCCCCAGGCTGCAAAGGCGTAAGAGAGCGGTTCGTCAGTGTCATTCGCGTGTGTTCGTCCAAATATTGTGGTGAAGGCACGCGTGAAATGCCGTTTGCCACTCCATAGGATTAATCCGATGAAAACGATGAACCCACCCATCTGTTGATTTTGGTGGAAGTCCCACTGGTTCACTTTTGAACCTGTTGCGTAGATGAATACCGTCTCCATTTTTCCGAGTAGAAAGAAAAACCAGAAGCTGAACGAGATTTCAAGCGTCAGCAGATAGACAATCGCAATGACGGTCGGGTAGATAAAAAGATGCACCGAGGGCCACCACGCCAAGGCGGAGAACGGTTTTTCGGTAAAAAATTGGGCGATCGGAAAATAGAGCGGTGGGTTGGGTGTAGATGGAAAGTAGAGGTGTAACCCCCTCAAACCGTGTAGGATGACCGGTATTGCAAAACCGCACCACATCAGGCGTGATTTAAAGAATCGGTTCAGAAGATTGCCACCGGATGGCGATTGGAACATCTCTATCGGCAATTGAACAAGCGGAAAGGTGAACCGTTCGTATTCGACCCACTGTTTTCGGAGAAGCACTGTCCAGCAGATTGTGACAAAATAAAAAATTAAGACAAACACGCTCCACCCAACAATCGGTTTTAACCATGCCCGCCACGGGATCGGATCCCCCTCTGGTAACTGTTCATAGAAATAGAAGACGGCTTTCGGATCACTTACGACCATCCACTCTGGAAGGTGCTGGTGGAACAGGGTTGCCCATTCGTTTTCAGCGGTTGCGAAATAGTATGGACTCACAGCGAGCGGAACGAGGTATCGCATCAATCCTGAAGACGGAATGCCGGAGGCAACCAGCATCATGCCCCAGATGATGAGGAGTTCGCTCGCTTGTAATTCGCTGCCCGGCTTCAGTCGCTTGAGAAGGACATTAACGCCGAGTACGAAGATGAGCATGATGAAGACAACGGCGATCGGCAGGTGGTTGCCTGCGAGGTAGGTGCCGCCGACGCGGAAGTCGTTGTAAGGCGTGGCGAGGCATTGACATATTACCCCGACTATGCCGATAAGTAGACTCCGTGCTGTAATGCCTCTGTGGGTGGAAAGCGTAGTTTGTGGAGAGTTCTGCAAAGTAGCGAGAGGTGTCATAGAAAGTGCGTCAGTTTCACATCGGATATTAGATATCGGTACCAATGCTCTGAGTGGTCTCGCTGTTTTCTTTGGTGATCCGGATGAGAAACCGTAGTGCCTCATTTACAGATGCAGCATCTGGAAATACCTCAGCAACATCAGGCTCTAATTGGACAACAAATCTACCGAAGTGCTTCCGTTCGGGTCCCATTTTTCTTACCTGCAAACTCTTTAAATCGTATTCCGGTCTCAGTTCGTCTTCGGTTGTTGTTTTATCTTTCTTCATACATTTCTCTCTCCCCGCGCGTTGCTTTTCTCGCGCTGATTAAACGAATTACATTGCCTCGTTCGGTATATGACACAATCAATAAATGGTTCTGTGCCGATTGTCCAATAATAATATACCTATGTTCATCGTAAGAGTGGTCTGGATCATAAAAGTCGACATAGAAGGTATCATCAAAAACAGTCTGTGCTTCATCAAATGACACTCCATGTTTTGACAGATTAGATGCTGCTTTGTTTGCGTTCCACTCAAACTCCATTAAAATTAGTTCCGTAAATCAAATACAGTTTTCACCGTAGCGGTCTTGCCAGTATTCAGAGCCGTCTGAATGGCGCGTTTGTAATCCCTCAGCGGAAACAGCGTGCTCACCAGCGGACGCAAATGGGACTCCATCTGCTGAAGGAGTCGCATACCGAGCGCGAAGGTATGGATCTGTTCGCCGTTGTGGGTTTCGAGTCCGTAGGTATAAGCACCCTTTACTTGCAACTGCTTATACCAAATAGATGTCCAGTCAACATTTTTCGGTATCCCCGGCATACCGACTAAAATAACTTCTCCACCTGCACGTGTAAAACGGAGCGCGTCGTCTATCGTAACACTGGAGCCGATACAATCGAAGGTCACATCCACACCACCAATCAGTACCTGCTGTCCGAGTTCGGGTTGATGCGATGCTGCGCCGGTGAGTTCACAGAACGCGGCGTATCGACTTTTGTTTGGTGAGAGTACATCGTCCGCACCGAGTTGGCGTGCCAATTCCTGTTGATGCGGATATTTGGCGAAGACGATAATTCGATTCCGATGACCGAGGATCCGCAGCGCAGCAACGGTCAGCAGCCCCATCGTACCGCCGCCGATAACACAGATCGAAGAGTCGGGATTACAAATCCCTCCTACCGGGTGTTGTGCTTTCAGAACGCCGTGTAACGCGCAGGCAAAAGGTTCGAGGAGTACCGCCGCTTCGTCCGAAATCCCATCAGGAACGAGATGAAGTTGTGATTGATGTGCGAGGACGTATCGGCTCCATCCACCGCCTGTGTCACGACAATAACCCGTCTGAACGCCTTCGGAAATATCGCCTTTTGTGATATTTTCGCAGTTGGCGAAACGGAAGTTTCGACACTGATGACACTCCGGCGATATACCTCTCACCTTACACGACAAGGCAGGTTCGATGACCACGCGTGCGCCGACAGGGAAGCCGTCCACTGCATCACCAATCTCTGCAATATCACCGACAATTTCATGTCCTAACACAAAGGGCGTTGATGTGAACGGCGAGAAGTAGGGACTCCCTTTCGCAGTGATTGTCGCTAAATCGGAGCCACAGATACCACTGAGTCGGGTTTTGACTTTGACCCATTCAGGCGTTAGCAGTTGCGGCTCTGGGATATCAACGAGGCGCGTGCAGGAGAATGGAGACGTATAGAGGCTTCCCCACCTCTTCCCAAGGTAGCGCATTGTAAGATAACGTGGGATGCTTTTGGTATATTGGACGGATTCCACTGTGCTATACTAACTTGCCTCGGTTCTCGGATAGGAGTGCTCTCTGTCGCGATCCCTCAGACGATCGACTTACCAAAGTTTCCCTGAACTTACCTTAGGTTACGGGACCACGGATTTATCAATTTCTTCAGCGTCAAAACTCGAGCCTTTTAAGGCGGAGATGTAGCCGCTGCCTATGTTTTCTATTGACAAATAGTGTCAAAGATGTTAGAATACTCTTTAGTGTTCGGCATCGGTTGTGATTGATGCGTTGTCGGAATGCTTGTCAATGAGACGATCACGTCCAAGCCTCACATGCCTCTATATTGACAAAACCCTTCGCAATAAGCAGTGTTGGGATCGGTTAAAAGCAGATTCACAGTTTATTGATACATTACTTTTTCTTCTCAACTACTGATCAAAAAATTCATTTATCTGGTTAGACACTTGTTCCCACTTTTCGTAAGCATGAATAGGTGCAAGTAGCTTATTATTATAATCGTTCCATGTTAGTACGTCTCCATGTAATTGTTTATAATTTCTTACAATCCAGTTATCGCTATTAGATAAAGAATCGTAGGAGAAAACGATATTTGTGAGTCTCGGCAGTTTTTCGCCTGTTCTTTGTTCCAGTTGATAGAGCATTGTAGAGATACACGGTAACACCCATTTGCCTATATTAATGGCACGGGATGGGTAAGGCTCTATATGCAGCTGGTTTGCAAGTTCGTTATAGCCGATGGGTTGCTCTTTACTTTTTGCTCTTTCAATAAGAATTGGAAATGCTTTGCGGGCATGTTTCGGATATTTGGGATTATCTACTTCATCAAACATATTGTATTGAATATGCTCGGACTTGAAATTATCATAAACGGTTTTACACATTATAGCTCTCCTTTATGGATTATTTTGGAACAAGTCAATTTGCTTTGGTTCTTGTTCTTTTTCTTTTCTGATTTCTAACATACGATTTCTTGTCCATGTCATAGCAAGCACAAGGTCTATCAAATCAGATTCGTCTTTTTTTAGACGATTCTTTTTCGCAATAAGTAGTTTTGGACATAGGCAATTTCAGTTTTCTTAATGTTATCACGA
>JAPPII010000061.1:154683-164416 GCA_028820845.1 Candidatus Poribacteria bacterium | reverse complement strand
CTAACACATCTACGCGGTTGCCTAACGCATCTACCTTGCCATCTAACACATCTACGCGGTTGCCTAACGCATCTACCTTGCCATCTAACACATCTACCTTGTTCTCTAAGCCCTCTAACCTTTTATTCGTAGCGTCCAGATCTGATTTATCCGCTTTTTGCTCAATGATACGATCTAAACGGTCATCCACGCGTTCTAAGCGACCTTCAACGCGGTCCAGACGGATCCCCATCTCTTTCAAGGTTTGCAGGAGCAGGTCATTAAAATGATTAGCCATCAAAAAGCCTCCTTCGGGGGCAGTATCGTCAACGGGTTACAATTGTCTGGCGAGGGTCTCCTTTTGAAGATAGTAAAGCATATTTGGGTTTGGGTGTCAAGAAAAAAATAATGACTCTATACACACTCACAGAAAACATTGCATCTTTCTCCAAAATTGTGATATTCTTAAGAGTAAGGAGGAAATTCTGATGAGACCACTTCTCTTTTTTATGATATTTTTTTCCACAATCGCGGTGTCAGCCTTCGGCGAACTCACTTCGCAAGACCTTGATAAAATCCGATTGATATTTCACGAGGCACACGCACCTATAAAAGCAGAGATCGCCGCCCTGAAAACCGAAATAGTTTCGCTAAAAAAGGATGTCGCCGCACTGAAAACTGATGTCGCCGCACTGAAAACTGATGTCGCCGCGCTAAAAAAGGATGTCGCTTCTCTAAAAGAGGATATGGCAGGGTTGAATGGGCGAATAGAGAGTATCGATAAAGTCATCAATTGGCTCATGGCACTCATCTTGGTTGCCGTAGGTGTTCCACAGATCGTCGTCGCTTGGCGAAGTAGGAAAGATCGCGAACAAGACCGGAAATTCGAGCAACTCACACAAGAAATAGAGACCCTCAAGCAACAGATCACAAATCCCTAAAGGGTTCATAGCGGACCGCGAACCGCAAACCGCAAACCGCGAATAGCCAACAACCATCAACCAACAACCATCAACCAACAGCCATGACAGCCAATCTCGCCATTGCCCAACTCTTACTCATCATAGCCCTCGGTGCTGTTACGTTAATAGGGGGTATCTTCCGATACCGGCGGAGCCGACAACGCCGCAGAGGTGCATTCAAACTTCAGGCGTACCTCCTCTGGATACTCACCGGACTCATCGCCCTCAGCAGCTTCATGCCACTGGCGCACCTCTATACAGAGCACCTCTGGTTCGAGAGCCTCGGACACGCTGATGTCTTCTGGGGGCTCCAGCAGACACGATGGGGTATTTTCGGGGTCTGCTTCCTCATCGCACTCGGCTTCATGAACATCAACGCCGCTATCGCGAACGTCCTCTGCCCAGAATCCCGCGAGTTCCGACGCTGGACACATACCCAGACCTTCTCCTTCCATCGCGCCGTGTTCTGCCTAACCTTCATCGCCGCACTCCTCCTCGCAACACCGATGTTGTTATTGGATGATGTCTATTTAAGGTACCGAAATCAGCCGAGGGGGGATAGTGAACCGCGAACCGCGAACCGCGAATCGCGAACCGCGAACCCGCGAATCGCGGAAGAGACAATCGACGGAGAAACGGTGCGGTTAGAAACCGCACCTACAGAGAATCGTCAGCAGTCAGCAGTCAGCGATCAGCAATCAGCAGAAGAGATAGGGACGAGAGAGCCGGTGCGGTTAGAAACCGCACCTACCAATTTTGGGAATGAGGCAACTGACAGCCAACAGCCAACGGTTTCCAACAGCCATTTCCGTAAAGACCGAAACTTCTATCTCTTCAGTTTTCCGTTCCACCGATGGGTCAGCCTTTGGGTGCAGATAACGCTCTGGGTTACGTGCATCGTTGTCGGACTACTCTATAACTTCTACTACAGACGGGACGCACACACCATGCAGCGCGTCAAACGACATATCATCTTCCACGGGTCGGTGTTATGGTTGCTGTTGCTCCTCGTCGGCGGGTGGCGGAGCTACGTCCATCTCTGGAATAAAGTCTACACAAGTCCGTTGACACAGGAGTTGTCATCGCTCCACGGCTTATTCTACGTTGATTTCCACCTCGAAGGCGCGATTCGCATCTATTGCGGTGTCTTGGTCGGCGTCGGCATCGCAGTCGTGTTCAATATTTTATGGCGGAAACGGCTCCTCTGGTATGCAACGCTCGGTGTCTGGGGTTTGAGTTACCTGCTGCTCATCCACATCTATCCGTTAGGGCTGCACCTCTGGGATGCGCGTATCAACGTCTTGGATAAAGAGGAGCCATACTTACAGCGGCACATCGCAGAGACCCGCCTCGCCTTTGAACTCGATACCATCATAACCGAGGAACGCGTGAAAGGACTCGCCACCCTCGACATGATAACTGAGAACGCAGAGATTAAAAAGAACATTCAAATCTGGGACCGGCGCGTCCTCTACGAGGCACTCCGCGAAGCACAAATTCAGACGCATTACGATTTCCATCCCTACACAGATGTCGATCGCTATCGCGTCGGGGACGAATATCGGCAGGTGCTCATCGCGGCGAGAGAGGTCAGTCCGGAGGAGGATATTGTCGGGTGGGAGCCGTTGAAACTCCAATATACACACGGTTATGGTGTCTGTGTTTCTCCAGTCAACGAGTTTATTGAGGACGGGTTCCCGAACTTCTGGGTCGCCGATACACCCATCCGTAGCGATTACGACGAACTCAGCGTCCAACGTCCGCAGATTTACTACGGCGAAATGACGAATAACTACGTGATTGTCAACTCGCAACGCAATATTGACGACGCTGCCCGTGCGGCACCCGAAACCTGGGAACGGCATACCTATACCGGCGACGGCGGCGTACCCTTAGGCGGTTGGTTCCGCCGGCTCTGTTTCGCACTCCGGTTCGATTTCTTCCGAATGCTACGTTCTGAGCGGTTGACAGCCGAGAGCCGCGTGATGTTTCGCCGAAAGATTGGGACCCGGCACGGCGATCGACTTATCAAAGACCGCGTCTCACACATCGCGCCCTTCCTCAACTACGACCCCGACCCCTATATCGTCATTAGTGATGGCGAATTGTGGTGGATCATCGACTTCTATGTGACGAGCCAATACTACCCGAACGCACAAGTCTACGTGGACGATACAGCACGACTTACGCAGACGCAGCTTTATGAAGAACCCGACTTCAAGAAGTTCAACTACATCCGAAATTCAGGTGTTGCTGTCGTCAACGCCTACACCGGTGCCGTCAACTTCTATGCCATCAAAGATGACGAAGCCGTGATGCGTGCGTATCGCAAAGCCTTCCCCGATCTCTTTAAGTCCGTCTCAGAAATGCCCGAAGGCTTGAGAGGACATCTCCGATATCCCGATTACCTGACGCGCATCCAAGCAAAGATGTATGGCGCGTACCACCGCCGTGCCGACGACTTCTATCACCGGCGCGACAGGTGGCTGATTCCCAAAGAGGCGTATTATTCATCAGAAGCCGATCAGGAGATGATGCCCTACTACGCTATGCTCAAACTACCGGGTGAAGACACCCCAGAATTCGTGAATATGATTCCATTCACGCCACCGAAACGCGAGAAACGGTTGAAGGCGTGGATGGTCGCAAGGTGTGACCCGCCACATTACGGCGAGCGGATTGTCTACGTCTTGCCGGAGGGTGCCGATGTCGCTGGACCGACACAGGTCGAGGAGGACATTAATAAAGCGACCGGGCAGCTACAGGTCGGTTGGGAAAAGGCGAGCGATGTCATTCGGGGCAACCTGTTGATTATTCCGATTGAGGACGCCCTGTTCTATGTCGAGGCGATCTATTTGCAGGCGAAGAAGCAGGAGCGCGCGAACGGCGACGACACACAACCCCGACGACCGAAGTTAGAGATGGTCGTCGTCAAGGCAGGAGCAAGCGAACTCGCATCGGCGAAGACGTTGGACAAAGCGTTAGAGGTCCTATTTTTAGGGCAACCGGCGACGACTGTTCCGACAGAAGCAGGCGAAGCACCGCCAACCGCAGCGGAGTTATTAGAGCAGTTGCGTCAAAGCCGCGCCAAGCGCGATGCCGAAACGGAGGCGATTTTGGAGCAGCTCCTTGAGGTGCTAAGCGAGGATCGCTGACCGCCGCAACACACCATAATACCCCAAACACACCTCCAAAATATCCTCTAATTCCTCTGGAAACGGCTCCGATTTCGGACGATACGGCGTAAACCCTGTACTCTGATGCACGTTCCCATACCAATACTTCGCCCAAATCCCATCCGCGGGACACCCACCGACCGACCAAGAAAGCATCGCCTTCTCAAATCGCAGCCCCAACCGTTCGCACAATTCACAAAGCACACCCGACGGATTCTCCAAGAGCAACTGCGCATCAAGAATCGGCGGCGACTGACCCGCCGCTCGCAAAGATAGAAGTAGATCGTGCTGCGTCTTGAAGCCCGTATCCGCCAACGTCGGTTTTCCAATCACCTTCATCAACGAAGGGAGCATCTCTCGCGGATCCCGGATCAGGAACACATTCAGCGTCTCTCGAAGGAACCCGCGGTCGATATGGATGAGATGGTGCGCCATCTGTTTCATGAAAAGCACGGGTTTCTCATACGGACCGAGGATCACCTCACGGATCACTTCTTCGCCGTCTGTTGACATCGATGCCATCACCTCAGCCGTCCCCGGATGCGCCCCTGCCCTATCCGTCCTATAGAGATAGTGGGCGTAGAGCGGTTCATCAACAACTTGTGTATCGCTGCGTTGTGCAAAGGCGTACATCAGTGCAGTAGACACATTCCGAGGCCCCGACCACAGACAAATCCGCTTCGTTTGCATGTTATTTTTTTGCCCTTTATATAAAGGTATATATGCAATTTAGCTGCTAAACTCTTCACGCTTGAGGATAAGCGCAAGTACCTCTTTGATTTCGGCGTATCGTCCTGCTAAAACCTCAAAATCTTTTCTAAGTTCTCGGTTTTCGTGTTTGAGTTCTTGGTTTTCCTGCTTAAGTGCATTAATTTCCTGCTCAAGTGTATTGACCTGAACCCTTATCCTACCGTTCTCCTGCTCAAGTGCATTAACTTGAGCGCGTAGCCCACCGTTTTCTCGTTCAAGTGTGTTAACTTGAGCGCGTAGCCCACCGTTTTCTCGTTCAAGTGTGTTAACTTGAGCGCGTAGCCCACCGTTTTCTCGTTCAAGTGCAGCGATCCTACGAAAAAGCCAAGCGAAACCAATAACGCCTATGCTCACAACACCTATGTCAATAACAGTGATACCAAACCAACTAAAATCCACCTTTAAGTCTCCTTACCTAAGGTGCAATGAATTGCACCACTACAAACCTCGTCTACCTTTTTCGTTGCCGCCGTTTACGTCGGGGAGACGACGGCTCTCGAGTCGATGGCGTAGAAACTTCTGTTGACGGTGCGGCGACAACCGCACGCGGGCGTCCGCGCAGCCAGAAAATCAGCACAATCCCGACAACAAACGCAACAATACTAAAAATCTGCGCCGCCGTCATCCACCCCAACACACGCGGCGTAATCCGCCAAAACTCCGCAATAAACCGCTCAACCCCCAACAATATCAGACTCAGACCGAACGTCGTCCCCGGAACACCTTCAAACCGCCGACGCTGCGACCACAGCAGTCCGAAAAACGCAAAGGACATCAGCGACTCATATATAGGTGTCGGGTGCACTGGGACATCTGTAGGAACAGTACCGTTCGGGAACGCCATCGCCCACGGGAGGTCAGAGGGTGGTCCGTAGTCCCCATCCCCCGCAAGCAAACACCCAATCCGACCGATGCCATAGCCGAGTAAGAGCGTCGGTCCGATGATGTCGATTGTCGGGAGATACGGGTTCGGGGAGCGCACGACAACTATCGTGACAGCAAGACATCCACCGATCAAACCGCCATACCAGACCAAGCCCGCCGTTGAGAACAGTTCCTGGATATTGATCGCCCCGTCCAAAAGGGCAGAATAAACTTTCGCGCCGACAATCCCCCCGATCGCCGCCGCCATCACGATACTCCCCGCCAACTCCGCAACAAAACCCCGACGCTTCAATTCATATTGTAAAACAAAGACGACTGTAATAAACGCAGTCGCCAACATTAAACCGTAAGAATGAATGCCAATGGGTCCAAAGTCAATTAGTGTAGGGTACATTTTTTATTCGCTATTCGCGGTTCGCTATTCGCGGTTCGCTATCTCCTCTGACACTTTTTTGTAAATTGATTAGCATTCTTTTTATATGATTAACTGGATCCATTAACTCGTTATATTGATTAGTATGGATGTATTTGAGATCGCGGGCAAGCAGAATGAGATACTCTGTTTCACTTGCTGAGCCCATAGCTATCTGCAGAAAACGAGCGAAGTCAGCCGAACTTTCTCTGCCACAACCTTCAGCGATGTTTGTCGGAATCGAGGCACACGCTCGACGGATTTGACTTGTCAGCCCATACATCTCTTCGCGCGGAAATTGTGATGTAAACTTATACACGCTCAACGTTAAGTCGTGAGACTTTTCCCACACCTGCAATCCTCTGAAATCCCGCATACTTACTCCTTTCGCGGTTCACTATTCGCGGTTCGCTATTCGCTATTCGCGGTTCGCTATTCGCGGTTCACTATTCGCTATTCGCGGTTCGCGGTTCACTATTCGCGGTTCGCGGTTCGCTATTCGCGGTTCGCTATTCGCGGTTCGCTATTCGCTATTCGCGGTTCGCGGTTCGCTACTCTCCAAGATACGCCTGTCGCACACGTTCATCGGCTAACAGGTCCGCAGACGTACCTTCCATGGCGATTTCACCGGTCTCCATAACGTAGCCCCTATGGGTTACCTGCAACGCTAATTGGGCGTTTTGTTCAACAAGCAGAATCGTCGTACCATCGTCGTTAATCTGTTCGATGATCTCAAAAATCCGTTGAACAATAAGGGGTGCAAGTCCCAAGGAGGGTTCATCGAGCAGGAGGAGTCGCGGTCGGGACATCAGTGCCCGTCCAATCGCTAACATCTGTTGTTCACCACCGCTGAGGCTGCCGCCCCGCTGCCGCCGCCGTTCCTGCAACACGGGGAAAGACTGAAAAATTTTGTCTAAATCGTCTCTGATGCTCGGTCGATCCTCTCGCGTATACGCACCGAGTTCAAGGTTCTCAAGGACACTCATATCTGGAAAGACGAGTCGTCCTTCTGGAACTTGTGAGATACCGAGGGCGACTCGCTGCTCTGCCGATAATCCGGTAATATCTTCATCCTCGAAGTAGATGCTCCCTTGCACCGGTGTATAGACCCCCGAAACCGTCATCAAAGTCGTCGACTTACCCGCACCATTTGCACCGATGAGACAGACCATCTCACCCGCATTTACAGTGATAGAGACCCCTTGCACAGCCCGAATTTGCCCGTAATATGTATGTATATCCCTGAGTTCAAGCATCGTCAGATTTCCCCAGATACGCCTCAATGACCTTCTCGTCGTTTTGAACATCAGTCGGTAGACCTTCACTGATTTTCTCGCCGTGGTCGAGCACGGTCACCCAATCCGAGATTTGCATCACCAGTTTAACGTCGTGTTCAATAAGGAGGACAGTGACGCTTCGCTCACGTATCGTATAGATGAGTTCTATAAGTTCCTGTGTCTCTTGTGGATTCATCCCCGCAGCAGGTTCATCGAGAAGCAGGAGTTTCGGTTCAGTTGCCAACGCTCTTGCAATCTCAACGCGACGCTGATCACCATAGGAGAGGTTACCCGCCGACTGGCCGCTCAACGCGTCCAACCCGACGAATTCCAACATATCGTGTGCGCGCCCTGCGATATCCGTCTCCTCCCGCTGCTGTGTCTTCGTGCGAAACACCGAGCCGATAAGGCTGCTTGAAGTGCGAGGGTGCCGTCCGATTTTGACGTTATCGAGGACTGTGAGCTCCGTGAAGAGTCGGATATTCTGGAAAGTTCTACCGATACCGAGACTTGTAACCTGGTCCGGACGCAATCCGGTGATGGATTCACCTAAGAAATCAACGCTGCCGAACGTCGGGCTATCGAGTCCAGTGACACAGTTGAAAAGCGTCGTCTTCCCTGCCCCGTTAGGTCCGATTAGGCTGAAAATTTGTCCAGGATGCACCGCCATCGTCACATCCGACAGCGCAATGACACCCCCATAATGTCTGCTCATTTCGTTGACTGCCAGCAGCCGTATAGGAGCCCTCTCCATTGTTATCTCCTCATTGGATTATCCCTTTTATCGTAGTGTTCTGTCACGTCTAAACTGACAGGTAGTTCGTAGTAGGGAAACCATTCATTGCCCGTTTCTGACGTGCGATAAATCGCACTACTACGAACTGGGGTTTCCCATCATTTGAAAGTTGACAGAACAGTAGATTCTAAAAACAAATTTACACGCTAACAGAACTTACGCAGAATCAAATATAAATTTCAAGGTGGACAGAACACTAATCCGCCTCTGGATCTTTTGGCGGTTTCGGTTGTGGTTTATCCGGACCGTTTTTAGCCCATTCCACCCATTCCTGATGTTTTTTTTGGGCTTCAGATAAACCTTCAGCCAAGCCTTCTAAACGCGCTTCTTCAAGCCTTCGCGCCTCTCGTCTCTCAAGAATCGCTTTCATTAACATGATACCCCTCCGATTTTTAATAATTCTAATCTTTTTTTTTTTATTTGTCAATGTTATAAAGCAGTTGGCAGCGCCCTTGACATCCTCCACAACAATATGCTATACTCCTTAATATATAGCAACACACAACCCCACACCCGACAGGACATACAAACATGGCGGACCCAAAAGACAAAACACCCCTCGAATACTGGTTAGCCCTCTCCTCGGTTGAAGGGTTAGGCGGTGTTCGGATCAAACGACTCATCGCACGTTTCGGAAGCATTAAGGCAATTTTTGAAGCAGAACTCCCCGAAATCGCACGGTTGCCGTCCTTCAATCCCGTCCTCGCTTCACGCATACTCACAGTATCCGGCAATCTCCCGACGTTCCGAGAGCGACTCACCGCACTCAACAACCAGAATATCCGCGTGCTATGTCCCGAAGACTCCGCCTATCCAGCGCAACTCAAACCGCTCCCCGATGCCCCCGCGATCTTGTGTCATACGGGTGAATTAACAAAAATTGACGCGCAGTGCGTCGCCATCGTAGGGACAAAGCAGCCAACAACCGAGGCGATACAACTCACACTCTCGCTCGCCACAGCATTAGTGCTCGCCGGGTTCACCATCGTCAGCGGACTTGCAGCCGGGACCGATGCCAATGCCCACTCTGGCGCGCTCGCTGCTATGGGGAAAACCATCGGCGTCGTCGGAACAGACCTGTCTTCTATCTATCCAGTGCAGAATAATGCGCTCGCCATGCAAATCTATGAGAACGGGTGTCTGTTTTCAGAGCACCCCTTCCGCACCTCACCCTCACCCGGAAATCTCATCCAACGCAACCGTATTATTAGCGGACTCGCACTGGCAACAATCGTAATTGAGGCGCAGAAGACCGGCGGTGCCATGCATACCGCCCGATACGCCCAACGCCAAGATAAAGCACTTCTCGCATGCCGATGGGACGGACCTGCATCTGCCATACGTGAAGGCCCGCGCGAGTTGATACGAGGCGGGGCATTCCCATTCGCTCCGAATGAAGTCGATAAAGTTGTTGATGTCCTACTGAATCCAGAGCGGCTCGAAACATACATGACCGGCACCTCCAGCGAACAGATGGGACTCTTTGAGGAATAGCA